>JAIBBY010000039.1 GCA_019694455.1 Pirellulales bacterium | reverse complement strand
GACCGCACGTAAGTAAATTACGTCCCTCCCCTGGAAAACCAGCCTGGCCCCACCAAAGTATCCGCAGCTCATTGCTCGGGCATCGCGATCATCCGGTTGTGTGATCGCACCCACCATTTCCCGATCTGGGCTGCTGATTTCGAGCCGCGAAGCGCTCACTTAAGTTCCAGTTTGCGAACTCCGGCTTTCATACCAGCACCGAGATAATTGCAAGGAGTACGGTCATGCGCTTGCTCGGCATGCAGAACAAACATGCGCGCCCGGTTGCCAGCCGCTGCGGTGGCAACCGCCTAGGCCGACGCACGCTGTTAACCGTGGGCGCCGCCGCTGGGGCGGGACTTACCTTGGCCGATTTGCTGCGGCTCGAAGCGCGCGGCGAACAGAAGCAATACGACAGCATTCCCGCCAAGGCGAAGAGCATCATTCATATCTTCCTGCCGGGCGGAATTGCCCACCAGGAAACGTTTGATCCCAAGCCATACGCGCCCATCGAGTATCGCGGCGAGCTAGGGGTGACTCAGACCAAAATCCCCGGCGAGCCATTTTGCGACACGTTGCCGCAGACAGCGCAGTTGGCAGACAAGTTGTGCGTGATCCGCTCGATGACGCATGGCGAAGCCGCGCATGAGCGCGGCACGCACAATATGTTCACGGGCTACAAGCCAAGCCCCGCCTTGGTCTTTCCCAGTTTCGGCAGCGTGATCAGTCACGAGTTCGGTCCTCAGAACAATTTGCCGCCATACGTCTGCATACCGAACGTGCCAAACGAATTCGCCAGCACCGGCTACCTCAGCTCGTCATTCGCGCCATTTAGCTTGGGATCCGATCCTGCGGCTGCCGGCTTTCGCGTGCTCGACCTGAATCTCCCCAACGGCGTCGACGAGGCGCGATTTACGCGGCGCCGCAGCGCGCTGGAAGCAGTCAACGACTACTTCCGCACCAAGGAGAAATCGGATTCGCTCAAGGCGATGGACACATTCTATGATCGCGCCTACAGCCTGATCAGTTCGCAACAAGCGCGCGAGGCCTTCAATATCGAGGCTGAGCCGGCCGCGATTCGCGACGAGTATGGCCGCCACGACGCGGGACAACGCATGCTGATGGCCCGCCGCCTGGTGGCTGCCGGCGTCCGCTGCGTGACGTTGACCTATGGTAGTTGGGACATGCACACGGGCATCGCTGGCGGCATGCGCAGTCAAATGCCCGCATTTGATCAAGCATTCGCGACCCTCATTCGAGATCTGGATCGCTCCGGTTTGCTGTCCGAAACACTGGTCATGGTCTCGTCCGAGTTTGGGCGCACCCCCAAAGTCAATCGCGACGCTGGTCGCGATCATTGGCCCAAAGTGTTCAGCGTGGTACTTGCCGGCGGCGGAACCAAACCCGGCATCGTCTTTGGCGCGTCGAACGCCACTGCCAGTGAGCCTGAAAAGGACCCGGTGTTGCCGGCCGATTTGGCGACCACCGCCTATTACTTGCTCGGCATCATCGCCGACAAGGAGCTCATGGCGCCAGGTAATCGACCGATTGAGATTGTTGATGGCGGCAAAACGTTGCCGGGCATCATGGTCTAGCTTGTAGTGAGCTGGCCCGGATGCCGCTCAGTCCGACGGTCCTACCCGCCAGCACGGCGCGCACGAACGACGATGGACGAGCGTTCGCCGCGGCCACTGGCATATTGACGGCAACGGTGCGAACCAACGGTCGCGCCGCCCGATTGCCTACTAATCTGGGACATGTCATGCCTGCAATCGCACGAGTTCTCGTTTACCTCCTAGTTGCGCTCGTGTGCTGCCAGCAAGTGGCGCGAGCGGCTAGTCCCAGTATCGGCATCAGCGCACCGGTAGGAGGGCAGCGCGGAACTGAGATCGAAGTCGCGTTCAATGGCGCCAACCTTGGCGACGGACAGGAGGTGATGTTTTACGAGCCGGGCATCACCATCAAAGACGTTCAGGTCGTCAACGAAAATCAAATCAAGGCAAAGCTGACGATTGCGCCGGAGTGTCGGCTCGGAATCCATGATTATCGTGTCCGCACTGCGACCGGAATCAGCAATCTGCGAACTTTCCATGTCGGCGCGCTGCCAGAAACGGTGGAAGCAGAGCCGAACAGCGATTTCGCCGCGCCGCAAGCGATTGCTTTCAATTCCACCATCAATGGCATCGTCGAAAACGAGGATGTCGACTATTTCGTGATCGAAGTCGCTAAAGGGACGCGGATCAACGCCGAGTTGGAAGGCATCCGGCTAGGCAACTTCTTCTTCGATCCCTATGTGTCGATCATGAACGCCGGGCGATTTGAGTTGGCCGGCTCCGACGACGCCGCGCTGTTGCGACAAGATTGCATCGCGTCGCTTGTCGCGCCGGAAGACGGCAAATACATCATTCAAGTGCGTGAAAGCGCCTTTGGCGGCAATGGTTCGTGCAATTACCGGCTTCATCTGGGCGCATTTCCAAGACCTCGCGCAGTTGTGCCAGCGGGAGGAAAACCGGGATCAACACTCGAAGTTCGCTATCTGGGCGACATCGCCGGAGAACGCGCGGCGACAGTGACGTTGCCGACCGAGCCATCGACCGACTTTGGCCTGTTCGCTCAAGATGAACAAGGTATTGCGCCGTCTGCCAACGTGTTCCGACTGTCAGACCTAGAGAACTTCATAGAGACGGAACCGAACAACGCTCAGGCGCAAGGCAACCCCTTCGCCGCGCCGCTGGCGCTCAACGGCGTAATTGCCGAACCCGGCGATGTGGATTGCTTTAAATTCAAGGCGACCAAGGGGCAAGTGCTGGACATTCAGGTCTACGCGCGGCGAATTCGCACGCCGTTGGACCCCGTGCTGTACGTGTTGGCTTCCAATGGCGGCAACGTGGCGGGCAGCGACGACAGCGCCGGACCAGATAGCTATCTTCGCTTCACGGCGCCGGCCGACGACGAATACACAGTGATGCTGCACGATCACTTGCGCAAGGGGGGCGTTGACTATGCCTATCGTGTGGAGCTGACGGCGGTGCAGCCGGCCTTGACGATGGGACTGCCCGAGCAATCGCAGTTTGTCGATATCGTGGCGCCAGTTCCGCGCGGTAACCGCTTCGCGTTCATCTTGAGCGGATCGCGGGCTGATTTTGGAGGGGAGCTCGCGGTTGAGTTGCGCAACCTGCCTGCCGGCGTGCAGATCGAAACCGTACCGATGGCCGCCAATCAAACAACGGTTCCCGTGCTGCTGACCGCCCCAGCCGACGCGGCCATTGCGGGCTCGCTGGTCGATGTAGTGGGACGCTGGAACGATCCCAATCAGAAGGTGGAAGGACAGTTGTCGCAATTGACCTCGCTGATTCGTGGTCAAAACAACGTGCGCATGTGGGACCGGGAAACTCGCCGCATGGCGGTGTCGGTGGCGGAGGAATCGCCATTCTCAATCGAGGTGATTGAGCCAAAGGTTCCGCTCGTGCGCGGCGGAACCATGAACCTCAAGGTTGTCGCTCATCGCAAAGATGGCTTCACTGCGCCCATCGCGGTGCGCATGTTGTACAACCCGCCCGATGTCGGCTCGGCTGGCACAATCACCATTCCAGAAGGGCAGAACGAAGCGTTGATACCGCTCAACGCGGGCGGCGGTGCGGAAATTCGCCCATGGAGAATTGCTGTGCTGGGAGATGCCGGCACGGCGCGCGGCACGGTCTCGGTGGCGTCGCAACTGGCCACATTGCTCATCTCGGAGCCCTACTTTGGCTTTACTTTCCAGGCCGCCGCGGTGGAGCAGAACCAAGAGACAGACATCGTAATTCAAGTTAGCAAGAGCAAGGACTTCGAAGGGGCGGCCAAGGTGGAGTTGCTTGGTTTGCCTCACGAGGTGACCACAGAGCCGAAGGAAATCACAAAGGATTCGACAGAGTTGGTTTTCCGTTTGAAGACAACCGCCAATTCGCCCGCGGGTAAACATCCCACGCTGATCTGCCGTGCGACGGTGACAGAAAACGGTGAACCAATTACGCACATGTTAGGGACGGGCGAATTGCGCATCGATACGCCGCTCCCTCCCAAAGCTGATGCGCCGGCTGCGCCTGCCGCGGCGGCGCCCATGCCGGAGCAGCCACCCGAAAAGCGGCTGACGCGTCTCGAACAGTTGCGTCTTGATCGAGAAAAGGCAAAAGCCGAACGCGCCGCCGCTAAAGCTGCTGCTGAAGCGGCGCCCGCGACTGATGCGCCACCCGCCGCGGAGTCGCAACCGGCTGCTGCGGCGCCGGCGGAGCCTCCCAAAAGCTAGTTGCCACTGCACCCTTGGCGAATAGGCAATGACGATGAAAAACTTTCGGTTCCACAACTGCCATTGGGGCGGCGCTGTGCTTGGCGCCGTGTTCGCTCTTTGTCCCGTCGTGGCCCTGGCAGCGGAGAAAGCGATCACTCGAATCGACGTGTTTCCACCCGATGTGCAGCTCACCACCAATCGCGATCGTCAATCATTCATCGTGGTTGCGACTCGATCGGACGACGTAACGCTCGATGTGACTAGCGAGGCGAAAGTCGCGGTCGCCAACCCAGCGCTTGTGAAGCTCGAAGGCGCCACCTATTTTCCCCTCGCGGATGGCGCTACCGAGGCGACGATTGAATACGGTGGATTTTTGGCCAAGCAGCCCATCTCGGTCGCCGCCGCAGCGCAAGATCGAGCCGTTAGCTTCAAGCTGGACGTGATGCCGATATTCTTGCGCGCCGGCTGTAATACCGGCAGTTGCCATGGCGCGGCGCGCGGGAAGGACGGCTTCAGACTTTCGCTCTTTGGCTACGATCCTGACGGAGATCATCATCGAATTACGCACGAGAGCAGCACGCGTCGAATCAATCTCGCGAGCATTGAAGAGAGTTTGCTCATCGAGAAGACGATTGGCGCCGTGCCGCATACGGGTGGCAAGCGATTCGAGAAAGACAGCGAATACTGCGAGACGTTGCTGCGCTGGCTGGAAGCCGGCGCCGCCAACGATGCGGGTCCTGTGCCGGCGGTGACTAGCGTGGATATCTATCCGCCGCATGCGGTGTTGGAAGGTGAGGGGACGCAGCAGCGTTTCATCGCGCGGGCAAAATACGCCGATGGCACGGATCGCGATGTGACGCACTTAGCCGTGTTTCTTTCCAACAACGACAACTCGGCCGTCATCGACCAACATGGAATGGTGACCGCTGGCGCGCGAGGCGAGGCCTTTGTAATGGCGCGCTTCTCCACGCACACGGTCGGTAGCCAGGTGCTGACGTTGCCCAAGGACTTGGAGTATTCTCCGCCCAGCGAAGCGCCGGCTAACTACATCGACGAATTAGTGAACGCCAAACTGAACAAGGTTCGTGTATTGCCGAGCGCGATTTGCGGCGACGAAACCTTTTTACGCCGCGCGACGCTCGACATTATTGGCGCCGTGCCGACGGTTGAGGAATATCAAGCGTTTGTCGCCGACGCTGACCCGCAAAAGCGCGCCAAGCTGATTGATCGCTTGCTCGAACGCAAAGAGTTTAGCGAAATTTGGGCAATGAATTGGGCGGAATTGTTGATGATTCGTTCGACGCTGACGGTCAGCAACAAATCCGCGTTTCTGTATTACAACTGGCTGACCGAGCAGATCTCGAACAATGTGCCGCTGAACAAGATGGTGCAGGATCTGATTTCAGCGACCGGTGGCACATTCAAGAATCCGCAAACCAACTTCTATCAAATTGAGACCGACACACTGAAGTTGGCCGAGAATGTGGCGCAAGTGTTCATGGGTATCCGCACGCAATGCGCGCAGTGCCACAACCATCCGTTCGATCGCTGGACCGTGGAAGACTATTATAGCTTCGCGGCCTTTTTCGCTCAGATTGGACGCAAGCCCGGGGAAGACTACCGCGAGATCATGGTCTTCAATTCCGGGGCCGGCGAGGTGAACCATCTGGTGACCGGCAAGCCAATGCCCCCTAAGTTCTTGGGCGGAGCGCAGCCGGATGTAACCGGCAATGATCGGCGCGATGTGCTCGCCGCATGGATTGCTTCACCGGACAATCCCTATTTCGCGACCAGCATCGCGAACCGCGTGTGGGCGCATTTCTTCGGCATCGGCATCGTGGAGCAGGTCGATGACATTCGCATCAGTAATCCAGCGAGCAATCCGGAGTTGTTTCAAAAGCTCGGCGACAAGTTCACGAGCTACAACTACGACTTCAAGCAACTTGTGCGCGATATATGCAACTCGAACGCCTACCAGCGATCAACCGAGAAAAACCCGAGCAATGAAACAGATACGCGCAACTTTGCCAGCGCGCGTTTGCGTCGTATCAAGGCCGAAAACCTCTTGGATTGCATCAGCCAGATCACCGAAACCAAGGATAAATTCACTGGTCTGCCGCTTGGCGCGCGGGCCACGCAAATCGCCGATGGGGCCTCGTCGACCTATTTCTTGACGACCTTTGGACGATCGCCGCGTCAGACGGCGTGTGCATGCGACGTGAAGACCGACCCGACGCTGTCGCAGGCCTTGCATCTGCTCAACGGCGATACCGTTCAGGAAAAGATTCGCTCTGGCGGATTGATCAAGAAAATGATCGATGCCGGCAAGACTCCCCCGCAGATCATAGAGGAGCTTTGCGTGCGCAGCCTGACTCGAAAGCCAACGCCTGCGGAAACGGAAAAACTGTTGGCGGTTGTGACGCAATCGCCCGATCCGCAGCAAGGGTTAGAAGACGTCTTTTGGGCGCTGCTCAACTCACGCGAGTTTATTTTTAACCACTAGGTAATAACGTGACGGACATGAGTTGCAGCCGTGCGATCGCGACTTGGGCCTTGCTAAGTGTGATCCTATCAGTGGGCGCCGCAGCGCAGGCGGATGACGCCGCCAAGGTGACGTACGACGATCACGTCAAGCCGATCCTGCGCGAGCATTGCTTCACCTGTCACAATCAAGGCAATGCCAAGAGCGATCTGTCGCTCGATAGCTATGCCGGGATCATGAAGGGGGGCGCCAGTGGAGAAGTCGTGCTCGGGGGCGATCCCGACAGTTCCCGGTTGTGGGCGCTGGTGAGCCATGCGGAGGAGCCGAAGATGCCTCCTATGCAGGACAAGCTCGCTATGGCCAAGCTCGATGTAATCAAGGCGTGGATTGTCGGCGGCGCGCTTGAGAACTCGGGATCGGTGGCTAAGAAATCGAACAAGCCCAAGATGGATCTGGGAATGTCCGCCGGCGCGGCGCGTCCCGCAGGTCCGCCGATTCTGCCCGAAGGACTATCGCGCCAACCCTTTTTCTATACGCCTCGCGCAAGGGCGTTGACGGCGCTGGCCGCGAGCCCTTGGGCCCCGCTAGTCGCAGTGGCCGGTCATAAGCAGATTGCGCTTTATCACACCGACAACGGACAATTGCTCGGTATCTTGCCATTCCCGGAGGGAGTGCCGCACATTCTGAGGTTCAGCCGCAGTGGCGCCTTGTTGTTGGCCGGCGGCGGGCATGGCGGACAGAGTGGCAAAGTGGTCGTGTTCGACGTCAAGTCTGGCGATCGCGTGTTCGAAGTCGGGGATGAACTCGATGTGGTGCTCGCGGCCGACATCAACGAAGACCATACGCGAATCGCCCTCGGAGGGCCAAACCGAGTGGTGCGCGTTTTCGATACGGCCGATGGATCGCTGGTGACGGAGATTCGCAAGCACAACGAATGGGTGACTTGCATTGAGTACAGCCCTGACGGTGTGCTGCTTGCCACGGGCGATCGCAACGGCGACCTGTATGTGTGGGAAGCAGAAACGGCGCGCGAGTACCAAGCGCTGAAGGGACACTCTGCGGCGATGACCGCTGTTAGTTGGCGAGATGATTCCAACGTTCTCGCCAGCGCCTCGGAAGACGGAACGCTGCGGCTCTGGGAGATGCAAAACGGGCAACAGGTCAAGAGTTGGAATGCGCACGGCGGGGGAGCGTCGTTTGTGTCCTTCGCCCATGACGGGCGTTTGACATCGGCGGGCCGCGACCGCCAGGTGAAATTGTGGGATCAGAATGGAGCGCAGCAGCAAGCTTTTGAAGCGTTTGCGGATTTGGCGTTGCGGTCGGTGTTCACGCACGACGGGGCGCGTGTCATTGGCGGCGATTGGACCGGACAGGTGCGTGTGTGGAACGTTTCGGATCAGAAACAAGCGTTGGCGCTGGCGATGAATCCGCCCACGTTGGAAATGATCGCCCAACAAGCGGCGAGCGACGCGGCCCAAGCACAAGCGGAAGCCGAGAAGGCTGCGGCCGAATTGGCGGCCGTCGAGCAGTCGTTCGTTCAGGCCGATGCAGCGGCTAAAGCTGCCGCCGCCGCGCTTGCTCAAGCTCAAGCAGCGCTAGAACTCGCCAATGCGGAACGCGCCAAGGTGGAGCAAGCAAAGGCGACGGTCGCGCAGAACGTGGCCGCAAAAAACGAGGCCGCCAAGGCGGCTGCGGAGCGAGCCGTAAGCGCCAAAGCGGAAGCTGAGGCATTGAAATCAGCGCCTCAAACGGCTCAAGCTGGCACATGAAGCAAATTCATGGGCGCATGAAAAAGCCGTGCTACGATTGCCGCAGCACGGCTTGAATCGGTCCAATTCAATCCGGCGACTACTCACGTGGGCGAACAACGCCGGTCAGGCCGCTGTAGTCCGAGCGATCTTCCGGATGCCACAGCGGTAGGCCCAGCTCGATGCGGCGAGCCAGGATAGCCAGCTTTTCGGGAGAACCGGCCGGTGCGTCGGTGGCAATGAAATCATTGTCGACGTGGGGCGCGTAATCCTCGTCGTGCCCACATTGCAGGATGGCCTCAAATACGTTCCGCATTTCTCTGTTACCTTTGCGTTGGGAAATGATGGAATGGATCAATCTGTATTTTGTTGCTGTCGCAAGCGCGCACGCTCAGCCTCTGGGCGTTACCAGCCATGGTCGCCTGAGTGCTGAAGCACGCCTGTTCCTAGGTAGGACGTCCGGCCGGAGGAGGGGTTTCCGGCGTGGAACAGACGGGTGCTGAGCGCGGACAAGGTGTGTTTGGTCTGCGGACTTCCTATTTTTGCTGCGGAAAAACCGAAGTCAATAGTTGTCTGGGAAATTTTTCACAATCTCATTGACAATAAAATTGGTCACTAAACCAAACCCCATCGCTTGCGAAGCCACCACTCAACGCACAGCAGGCCAACAAGGCCGAGAAAGTAAGGCCAAGTGTCCCACGGAGTATGTTTAGCAAGGACTTCCACCTCAGCATCCGGCCGATCGGCGCCAAGCCGTTCGAAAAAGTCGAATAGCTCGTCGGGCACCATAGCACGTCCATCGGTCATTGCGGCCAGGCTGGCTAATAGGGACGGATCGGCCGCCGGATTCTCCAATTCCAAGTCTTGCTCATAGACTAAGAACCGCACGCTGGCGGTCCCCAGGTTCTTCGCGCCACGTTGGGCCTGCACTGTCAGGGTATAATCTCCCGCCAGATCGGTTTCGTAGAAGCTGCCGATATATTTCTCGCCTTGCCGCACTAGTCGTACTTGGCGCTTGGCGCCGTCGGGCAGCGTCAATTCGGCGTTAAGTTGCGCGTCGGTAGTCGGTTCACTATCTTTGGCTAGTACGCCGGCCTCAAACTCGACGCGCGCCCCTCTTTGAAATCGTCGCTGGGCGAGTTGAACCCAGACACTGCCGTCTTGCTGCTCCTTTTTGGCGAGCCACAATATGAGTTGTCGCCAGAATCTTTGATGCTGATCCTCAAAGCCCGCCATTGCCCAGTGCCAGGTGGAGTCGCCAGCAAAGGCCAGAACACGGCCATTGCCCGGCGTTTGAGCGACCAGGAGCGGCGCTCGGCTAGCATCAACGGATTCCGCCAGGACATTGGCCAGCGGGCTCAATCCACGAAACCGGTTGGCGCCATCCAGCGGCGGCAGTTTGGCCCATAGAGCATGGTTTTCTTCTCGCTGGCCGAGCAATAACAGTCGCGACGCCTCCCCCTCAGCCGTGGGCCGCATCTTCATTGGTCCCGGCAGGTGCAAGTCGACCGCCACATCTTCACCAAAGTTCTGACGTTCCAGGTTGCTCATTTGAATGGGCAGCACCTCCGCCAGGGGGGTCTTCTGATATCCACCTGGGCCAAAACTGTGCAATCCGCCGAGCATAATCAACCCCGCGCCGGCACGCACCGTTTCGGCGAGCCGGGCCAGTTCGGGCGCTTCGAAGATGGAAGAATCCAAATCGCCGAGAATATAGACATCGTATTTCCCCGGCTCGAAACGACTGGCCAGATCGGACGGCCGAGTGTCCTTGGACTGGGCATCGAGCCACAAATAGTCGATCCGCAGATCAGGGAAGGCTTGTAGCGCGCGGCGCAAGAACTTGGCTTCCACGGGATGCGCGCCTTCCAGGTACAGCACGTTGACTCCACCTTTACGAACTGTGACGAAGGTCGACAGTTCGTTGTTGGCAGGAGCTGCGTCGCCCGAGGGAGGCTGAGCCCGCACCGTGACCTTGTAGTCGCCCGGTGTTTGCGGCAAATACGTCAGCTCGATTGGCAGTGGCTGACCGTCGGCCTGAGCAATAATTTCGCGTTTGGCGACTGTGGTCATCTTGCCGGGCGCCGTTTCAAAGAGCATCTCGATCGGCACTTTTTGATTCGCGAAGCCATGTGTCTTGGCCGAGGCAGTAATGGCCAATTCGTTCTTCACAAAAACATCCGCCGGAGTTTGCAAGCCAGTGAGCGCGACATCGCGGGCCGACGCTTGGCTGCGGGCTTGCCCAAACGCGACGGTGTGCAACGGAAATCCCAAGTCGGCGAGTTGGCGCGCGGGAATCTGCGGAGCCAGATCGTTAGGCGTTAGCGCGCGTTGCGCCCCATCGCTGAGAAGAACGATCCCCGCTAACCGCTTGCCGGCCTCGCGTTTGAGCACCTCGGCCAGCGCGGCGCCGATTGCGCTTTCTGACCCATCTGCCTTGGCCCCCAGGTCGAGTTTGCCGTTATCGATGGCGACCGGGCGGGCGCTGGTGTCGAACGTGTAGAACTTGACCTCAAAATCCTGCTGCAAGCGGGTCAAAGCGGGGGCCGATTTGCCAAGCAGCAACTGCATCGCTTGCCAGCGTGTTTGATTTCCGAAGACGTCGGCGACCTGCATGCTGCGAGAGCGATCGACCAACACCACCAATGTGCTGGCCTGGCGCTTTGTGGTGGTATAGACGATTGTTGGCCGCAGCAGCGCAAGCACAAGCAGGATTAGCGTGCCGACGCGCAAAGCGAGCAGCGTTTTTCGTCGTCGGCCAGTGGCCTTGGAACTTAGCGGAGCAGCGATCAGCAATCCGACCAGCAAGGCCGCCAGCGCCGCCACCAGCCCATATCCGCCAACAGGATAAAAGAAGATTTGCACGCCGCTTGCTACTCCTTTCGGTAGAAGCGGTTGGCGGCCACTTGCTCGGCGCCCAGGCAAAAGGCGACCAGCACGATCAGCCAAGGATAGAGCTCTCGGCCAATGCGGCCGCTGGCGACCGCGCGTTGCATATCAGCCGCGCCGCGCGCGAGCTGGAAATCGTGATCGCCGAAAATCTGCTTTAGCTCGTTAGGATCCACGCGATCGAGCGAAGTGGCGTTGGCGGCAAGATTGACGCTGAATCCCAGATCGAGCCCGTCGTCGCCACCGGCGCGAATCCGATATTGACCAGGCGATTCCGTCGCGGAGAGGACGATGGCCTGTTCGGCGGCGGGCGCGGCGCCTCGGATCTGTTCACCGGTCGGCGTGGAAAGCAGATAATTAGAGACGTGTTGTTCGGAACGCAGATGAATGCGAACTGGCTGGCCGGCGATGAAATTCAGTTGGCTGTCGCCGGCTCCTGCCAGATAAAGAGCCAATTCGTTCGAGAGCATAAAGAAGGGCCAGGGGCGCAATCCTGTGAGCAGGCGGCTCCAAGGCGTGGGCTTTTTGTCCGGACGATCGCTGATCGACGTGTTCAGCGCTACGATGCGTCCACGGCCAAACGGGCGCTCAATTAGCGCCAAATCCTGATTGGCGTACTTAGCGAGCGGCATGGCGCCTTCAGCCAACTCCAACCATTTCCAATAGTGATAGATAGGAAACGCGTCCCAAGGGATTTGATCGCGCAGGGGTTTGAATGCGGCCAGCGCCGGGTGATCGGAGCCATGGAGCGAAAGGTGTGTCGGCCCGGTCGCCATGGGGCCCAACTTACCTGGCAACAGCGTAGCGGCGTTCTGTTGGAACGCGTCGATGGGTTGCGCATTTTCGCCAAGGAACAAGGCCACTCCACCCCCAGTCTGCGCGTAGTCGGTCAGGCGTTGCCAAACTCCGACCGGCAGCGCCGGCGGGTCCAGCACGAACACCGCGGCGTAGTCGGCAAGTTCCAGGCCTTCTAATTCACTGGTGTCGACAAGCCGACATTGAAAGCGGGCCAGTCCGAGCTTGCGGAACCTCTCGGGAGCCAATGCCTCGCTGAGGTAGCCACCGTGCAGCGCCGCTGGCTTGCTCGCGGCAATCAGCACCTTCCAAGCTGGTTGAACTTCCAGCGAAAAATAGCGAGTGTCGTCGGCAGGCAGGCCGTCGCTACCTTGAATTCTCACTTGGCCTTGGTGCGTGCCTGGCGCCAAACCGGCAAGCGTAAACTCCGCGCGCTGGGCTTGCCCCTCAACAAGGTCGACGGTGATCTCGCTGCGCTTTTGAGACTTTCCATCGGCATTGACTAACTCCAGGGACAGCGTCCGGCTGTCGGCAGGGCCGCGCTCGAGGACATCGGTGGTAATGGTCACGCCGCCATTCTGCGAGGCAACTTGCGACGACAAACGCAGTTCGCCCAGCGCCACATTGTTCGGTTTGGCCACTCCAACATCGACGATGTAGACCGCCACATCGCGCCGCGCGGCCAATTTTTTCGCCAACGCGCCGCGCGTGTCTTCGTGCCAGCCGGCGGCAGCCAGGTCGCTAAAGACGTAGATTTCTTTGCGCGGCAATTGCGACTCTCCGAGCAGTCGCAGCGATTCTGTCACGCCAGTCACGATACTGTGCGGCGCAGGCGTCAGATCGAGCCGCACGACACGTTGCCGCGCGGCGCCCAGGTCGACCTGAAATGCCGCGGGCTGGCCGCGACTATCGACGATCGCAATTTGGCTCTCGTTTGGCACATCGGCCAAGACCTCTGCGGCGACTTGCTGAGCGACCTCAAGACGGGTTTGGTTCTCGCTGCGATAGCCCATGCGCGGGGCGGTGTCGAAGACAAGCGCCGCGGCGATCGGACCTTGCACGCCGCCTACCGGCCCAGCGGCGCGCATCGTGGGGCGCGCGAGCGCGAGCGCCAACAGGCAGATTGCCGCGATTCGCAGGGCCAATAACAGCCAGTGCTGTATGCGCATGCGCCGCTGGTTTGCCTCTTTTCGCAGTCGAATGAAACGCAGCGCCGGGAATTCGATGCGTTTGGGCTTTTGTCGCATCAACAGATGAAGCACCAGCGGCACGGCCGCCAGCGCAGCGCCGCCGAGCAAGGCTGGATGGAGGAAATCCATAGCTCAGCCCCTCGACTTCCGGTTGACAAGATACTCTGTCAGCGCGCGATCGAACTGCATGCTGGTATCGAGCGGCACATAGTCGATGCCGCGCTGAAAACATTCCTGCTTATACTGCTGGCGGAACGCATCGACCTCGGCCAGATAGTCGTGCTTGAAACCGGTAGCGTCGATGCAAACCTTGTCGTGCGATTCCGGTTCTTCCAATTCCACCAGTCCGTCAAACGGAAAATGCACCTCCGCTTCGTCCAGCACATGGAATAAGATGACGTCGTGCCCGCGATGCCGCAATTGTCGCAGCGCGCCAAAGATCGGTTCGGGGTCGGCCAATAGATCGCTAAAGATCATCACCAGGCTGCGGTGGCGCAACATGGCGGCAACCTGAGTCAGGCTGTGTGCGACATTGGTCGAGCCGGTGGGTTGCAACTGCGACAAGAGCGACAGGATGTTGCCGAGTTGGGCGCGTTTGGACGCGGGTTTGAGGCTGTGCCGCAGTTCTTCGTCAAAGGCGATGAGTCCCACCGGATCTTGCTGGTGGATCATCAAGTAGCAGAGCGCCGCGGCTAGACAGATCGAATACTCGAACTTGGTGAGTTCCTGCCGGTACGTGTAGCCCATCGAACGGCTGAGGTCCATCACCAGATAGCCGCTGATGTTGGTTTCGGCCTCGAATTTCTTGACGTAGTACTTGTCGGTCTTGGCGTAAACGAGCCAATCGATGTCTTTGGGATCGTCTCCGGCGGCGTATTTGCGGTGTTCGCTGAATTCGACCGAAAAGCCATGGAAGGGGCTGGCGTGCAGGCCTTGCAAGAAGCCTTTGACGATGAACTGAGCGCGCAGATCGAGGCGCGCAATCTGGCGGATGACCTCGGGTCGCAGGTATTGTTCAGCGGTGGTCATGGAAAAGACCCGAACCAGTCGACGTTTCGCTCTCCTATTGTTCGGCGGACGGGGCCGGCGGGGGAGCGGTTACCGCTCGAACTTGGTGATTTCCGGCGCCGGAACCTCCTGCACCAGCCGCTGGACAACCGAATCGGGAGTCATGCCTTGGGCTTGGGCCTGAAAATTGGTGCTGATGCGGTGCCGCAGCACGGGGACGGCGATTTTGCGGACATCGTCGATCGCCACGGAAAAGCGGCCATCCATGGCGGCGATGGCCTTGCCACCTTGAATTAAAAACTGTCCAGCTCGCGGGCCGGCCCCCCAATCGACCAGTTCTTTGACAAACTGCGGGGCCGAGGGGTCGGCCGGGCGGGTCGCTCTGACGAGCCGGGCGGCGTATTTCACGATGTACTCGCTGACGGCCACCGAGCCGACAAGCTTTTGCAGGTTCAAGATGGCTCGGCCCGACAAAACTTTGCGAACTTCTGGCTTTTCGCTACGGGTCGTGGCGGCCAGAATGCGTTCTTCCTCGTCGGCGGTGGGGTAGTCGACCTTGACGTTGAACATAAAGCGGTCGAGCTGGGCCTCGGGCAGCGGATAGGTGCCTTCTTGTTCGATCGGGTTTTGGGTGGCGATGGTGAAGAAAGGCTCCGGTAACGCGTAGGTCGTTTTGCCGACCGTCACCTCGCGTTCTTGCATGGCCTGGAGCAACGCCGCCTGAGTCTTGGGGGGCGTGCGGTTGATTTCGTCGGCCAGCAGGATATTGGTGAAAATCGGTCCTTCGACAAAGCGAAAATTGCGGCGACCCTGATCGTCTTCTTCCAGCACATTGGTGCCGGTGATGTCGGAAGGCATCAGGTCGGGGGTGAACTGGATTCGCTTGAAATTGATGTCTAGGATTCTGGCAAGGGTGCTCACCATCAAGGTCTTGGCCAGCCCGGGCACCCCAACCAATAGACAGTGTCCGCGGGTGAAGATGGCGGCAAAGATCTGCTCCAGCACGTCGTCTTGCCCCACGATCACCTTGTGCAGTTCTTCCTGCATGAGGCGACGGTGATAGCTGAATTCCTGTAGAACGTCGCCGAGGCTGCGCGGCTTGGTGGCCAAGAGGTTTCCTTGCTTATTGGCACACAGGATGAGTTGTCCGGAGGCCGGACGCGACAAAAACTGCCCGGATTGTTGAAATCCGTCGGCAGGAAACAGCGATTCGCCTTGACGGAAACGCGGTGCGCGGCGTCAATGCAATTGTATCGGTGACAGCGCTGCCCAGCAACGAGCGCATTGGGCCAGCCATGGACCGGTTGTGATGAGAGGATGGGTTATTCATGCGTACCGCATACCTGGCCAGAAGCTGCCTGCGGCTGCGCGTTGCCTTGGTGCTTGGATTGGTGTTTGGCGCATGGGGAACGGTGCGGGGCGAGATTGATCCGCAGCAAGCGCGCGAGGCGATTGATCGCGCTGTGTCCTATCTGAAACGCGAACAGGCGGCCGACGGCACCTGGCCCGATTTCGCCGCGAACGAAGGGGGTGTAACTTCGCTGGTGACTTTGGCGTTGCTCAACGCGGGGGTTAGTCCGGACGACCCGGTCATTGAAAAGGCGGTCGAGTCGCTGCGGCCATTGCCTCCGAAATGGACGTACGCTACATCGCTGCAGACCATGGTGTTCTGCGCCGCGTATCCCAAGCGCGACGCCGCGCTCATCTTGCGCAATGCCCAATGGCTGGAAACAATCCAGATCAAGCAGGGGGGCAATCGTGGCTCCTGGTCGTATCCGCGCGCGGGGGGGGACAACTCGAACACGCAGTTCGCGATGCTGGCGTTGTTCGAAGCGGCGCGGGCAGGTGTGCCCGTGAGCGCATCGACCTGGGAGATGGCCCTCAATTATTGGGAACAGACTCAAAACGCCAATGGCTCGTGGGGCTATCAGCCAGGTCAACCAGGGACCGGCAGCATGACGTGCGCCGGAATCGCCTGCGTGGTGATGGCCGAATCGCAATTGTCCGAAGGAGACGCGCGGCTTGAACGTGGCAGGATTCAGTGCTGTGGCAAACAGGACAACAACCAGACCATCGAGCGAGCCTTGGCTTGGCTGGGAGACAGCTTTTCGGTCCATACCAATCCGGGGCGTGGCGACGCCTGGTTGTTCTATTACCTGTATGGCGTGGAGCGCGTGGGGCGGATGACCGCGCAGCGATTCATTGGCGAACACGACTGGTACCGAGAAGGGGCGGATATGTTGGTTCGCCAACAAGACAAGCTGTCGGGCTTTTGGGTAGGCGCAGGGCACGGCGAGAACAATCCGCATATCGGCACCAGCTTGGCGCTGTTGTTTATGGCCAAGGGGCGGCGGCCGATATTGCTGAGCAAGCTGCGCCACAATGGCGATGATTGGCAACGCCACCGCCGCGATGCGGCCAACCTGACCAGCTATGTCGAGGCACGCTGGGAACGCGAGTTGTCCTGGCAAGTCATTGAGCCATCAGCAGCCACGGTTGACGACCTGCTGCAATCGCCAGTGCTGATATTGGTCGGGAGCGAGGCGCCAAGTTTCACCGACGCGGAGATCAAGAATTTGCGGTCGTACATCGATCAAGGCGGGTTCTTGTTTGCCATTGCCTGCTGCGCCGAAGGAGACTTTGACGCTGGTTTTCGCGAATTGGTGAAAAAGATCTTTCCGGAGGCTGACTATGAGTTGAAGTTGCTGCCGCCCGACCACCCGGTGTGGCACGCCGAGCAGCCAATCAAGGCGAATGAATTGCATCCTTTGTATGGAGTGAATGTGGGCTGCCGAACCAGCGTGGTCTACAGTCCGGACGACATTAGCTGTTTGTGGGAGGTCGCGCGGCCGGTGTCGAATCAGAAGCTCGACGAATCGGCGCGGCAGCAAGTGCTGGGCGGCTTGGCGATTGGCATCAACGTGTTGGCATACGCCACCAATCGCGAAGTGAAATACAAGTACGAAATTCCGGCGGTTGTGAATGGCGAGGCGGAGGAAGACAAGTTCGAGCGAGCCAAGTTGCACGTCGCCAAATTGCGACACACGGGGGGGTGGGACTCGGCGCCACGGGCCCTAATCAACTTGCAGGACGCTTTGCACCGCGAGACGGGGCTGCGCGTCAGCACCGATCGAAAGAACGTCTCGCTGGCCGACGACAAGATTTTTCAGTATCCGATCGTCTATATGCACGGCCGCAACAGCTTTCAGCTTGGCGCTGCGGAACGAGAGCGTTTGAAGCAATACGTGGAACGTGGCGGAGTGCTCTTGGCCGACAGCATTTGCGCCAGCCCGCAGTTTACGGAATCGTTTCGGCAGGAGATGACGGCGATTTTCAGCGGCAAGAAGCTGGAGGCGGTGCCGGGCGATCACGCGATGTTCACCGATCGCTTTGGAGGCTTCGACATTCGCTCGGTCAAGCGGCGCGATCCGCAGCGGGGTGGCGGCGAGCGGATGGAGGCGCAGGTACGCGAAGTTCCGCCGGCGATCGAGGGAATCGTGGTTGGGACGGGTTACGGCGTGCTGTTCTCGCCGTATGATTTGAGCTGCGCCCTGGAACGACATGAGTCGCTTGATTGCCAGGGGTATGTCCGCGAGGACGCGGCCAAGATTGCCATTAACCTGATCCTTTTCGCGCTCCATGAATAGTTTGGATCCTCCGCACAGTACGACGGTTGTGTTGCTGGGCATGTGCCTATTGGCCCTGGCAGGCTGTGGGGCGGCAACTGACCCAGCCAAGACGCTGCTCGGCGCCGAGCCGTCGCTGGTGTCGCAGATCGCCGATGTTCGCTCTGGATTGTTAGAAGACATCGAGGTGAACGAGCGGGTAGTGAGCGACGAAGACGTGCGCGGGCTGGCGGGGCTGCGCAACCTACGTTCGATCAAGTTGAGCCAGGGGCATTTGACCGATGTGGGGGTTGGCTACCTGCACGGCCTCACGAATCTGGAAAGCGTAATCATCGGCACCAGCGGAATCACCGACAAAGGTTTTGAAAAGCTGTGCGACTTCACCGATTTGCAGACGCTGAATCTTGGCTCTAGTGAGGTGCACGACGCGGCGCTGTCGCATTTGCGGAGGCTGCGGCGACTGGAACTCTTGCGGTTGGGCTCGCCGCATATCACCGACGCAGGGCTTGCTCATTTAGCGTCGCTGCGGCAATTGCGGTTCTTGATTCTGCGCGACGCCCAGGTAACCGACGCCGGCTTGGCGCGCCTGGCCGCGCTGGAGAACCTGGAGTCGTTGTACCTGGAGCGCACCCAGGTGACCGACGCTGGGGTGGAGCAGCTTAAGCAGGCGCTGCCGCAATTGCACGTTCACTGGTAATTGTGTTTGACCCCGCTGATGGTATTGCCGCTTGATTGGCACTGGCGGTGCGGTAACTTCTTGACTGGCGCCGGCGCGGCGCGCGATCGATGAAACCTGGTTCAAGGCGCTTTCATGGCAAACGATACAACGCAGTGCTGGTCCCTGGTCTTGGCGGCGCTTTGGGCGCTGGGCTTTTTCCCGATGTCGGTTGTCGCGCGAGGAGACGAAGCCAAGCCGCTGAGGGCGGGCATTATCGGGCTCGACACCTCGCACGTGATCGCGTTCACCAAGGTGTTGAACCGCGACGAGCAAACGCCCGAATTTGCCGGCGTGCGCGTGGTGGCGGCGTATCCGGGCGGTAGCCAGGATGTGGAATCGAGCCATACGCGCGTGGAAGGATACACGCGCGAGATGAAGGAAATGGGCGTACAGATCGTCGACTCGATCGACCAGTTACTGAAGCTGGTCGACGTGGTGCTGTTGGAAAGTGTCGATGGCCGACCGCATCTGAAGCAGGCCGAACCGGTGATTCAGGCGGGCAAGCCGCTGTTTATCGATAAGCCAGCGGCGGGTTCACTGGCCGACGTGATCGCCATTTTTCGTCTTGCCGCGGAGCATAAGGTTCCTTGCTTTTCGAGTAGTTCGCTACGTTTCAGCCCGGGCATCCTTGGTATGCGCGATAACGAAGAGGTGGGAGACGTGCTGGGCTGCGCGGTGTATAGCCCCTGTCATTTGGAGCCGCACCATCCCGACCTGTTTTGGTATGGCGTGCATGGCGTGGAGATGTTGTTCACCATCATGGGGACCGGTTGCGAGAGCGTAGTGCGCACCCACGCCGACGGCGCCGACGTGGTGACGGGCGTTTGGAAGGGTGGCCGCATCGGCAGTTACCGCGGCTTGCGCGACGGCGCGGCCGACTACGGCGGTGTGGTATTCGGCAGCAAGAAGATCGCGCCCACTGGCAGTTACGCCGGCTACGAACCGCTGGTGGCGGAGATTGTGAAGTTCTTTAAGACCGGCAATCCGCCCGTGAGCGCGGACGAGACGATTGAGATTTTTGCCTTCATGGAGGCTGCTGACGAAAGCAAGCGCCAAGGGGGCAAACCGGTGACGATCGCCAGCGTGCTGGAGAAGGCCGGCCAGAAGTAGTCTGTGGCGACTACTTCAGCTCCTTGATGTAAATGTTCTTGAACCAGAGCGTGGAGCCGTGGTTTTGCAGTTCGATCTGTCCGGTGGGATAGATCGGCTTACCGCGCTCCCAGTAGTTTTCCAGCGGCACCTCGTCGACGACTTGCTGATCGTTGAGGTAAACGGTCACCTTGTCGCCAACCATGCGGATCTTGAAGGTGTTCCACTCGCCCGCCGGTTTGTCGGCGACGGCGGTCGGCTTGGATGGGTGCTTCTCGTTGTTGTAGAGACCGCCCGATCCGATGCCTTTGCCGACACCGCTATCTTTGTCCCAGATTTGCACTTGCGGCGCGCCACGGAGATAGATGCCGCTATCCCCGCCTGGCTCGATTTTCCAATCGACCAGCAGTTCAAAGTCGCCGTAGTCCTTGGCGGTGCAGAGGGCGTCGCCATGACCATCGAACTCGAGCATGTCGCCGACTACCTTCCAGTGGGCACGCATCCGCTCGTCGGCCGCTTGTTGCGCCTTGGCTAGTTCGTCGGCCGACATCTTGGCCCGGGCCGGCGGGTCTTTGACGAGTCCCTTCCAACCGGAGAGATCCTTGCCGTTGAAGAGCGGGACAAAGCCGTCTGGCGGAACGTCCTTGGCCACGGCGCTTGTGGAGAGGAGGGCCAGGCCGAGCAGCGCGGCACAAAACGGCAAGGTGCGAAAGATCATGGTGATGGCTCTCGAAGGATTTTCAATTGGGCGCACCAAGCGGAAAAACTCGATGCGGGATCATCGTAGGAGCGCAGGCGCCGATTCGCAACCAGTCAATTAGTGAACATAGGTATATTAATCGAAACGTGGCTCAAAAAGCAATAGAGTTTGTTTGGTGGTGCAAAACTTGGGTGGCCAGTGATTGTGTGGAGGGAGCCACTCCGAGCGGAATTGAATTGCGCTGAAATCGCAAAAACAGGGGGGGTAAACTCCGATAACTCCGATTTCCGACTACCGGTTCCGACTATGCGAATGGCGCATAAGTGACGGTCTGCCAATTACTTGCAATACGAGGCTAGTCGCCAATAGTGAGCGGGGGTTTTCGGAGTTTTCGGAATGGCGTTCCGAATTCCCAGCGACCCATTGCGATGCCGAATGGACTAGCGGCTTTACCAGATCATTCCGGGAAAAGCTTGGTCGAGAGGTAGCGTTCTCCCAGGTCGGGGAGGATGGTGACGACCAGCTTGCCTTTGTTCTCCTTGCGCTTGGCGACCTCGATGGCTGCCCAGGCGGCGGCGCCGCAACTGATGCCGCACATGAGTCCTTCGAGCTTGGCGAGCTGGCGGGAGGTTTCCATGGCGTCTTCGTCCTGCACCAGCACGACGTCGTCGACGATATCGAGATTCAGCACATCGGGAATAAAGCCGGCGCCGAGCCCCTGAATGGTGTGTCGGCCGGGCTTGAGCGGCTCGCCGCGCTTGGTTTGCAGAATCACGGGGCTATTGGTGGGCTCGACGGCGACCATTTGCACCGATGGTTTGCGCTTTTTGAGCACCTCGCCGACTCCGGTGATGGTGCCGCCCGTGCCGACCCCGGAAATGACGATGTCGACCTGGCCGTCGGTGTCGCGCCAGATTTCTTCGGCGGTGGTCTTGCGGTGAACCTCGGGGTTGGCCGGATTCTTGAACTGCTGCGGCATGAAGTAGTTGCGATTTTCGCGGAGCAATTCATCGGCCTTGCGCATGGCGCCGGGCATACCTTCGGCGGCCGGGGTGAGTACCAGGTCGGCGCCGAGCGCCTTGAGCATGCGGCGGCGCTCGAGGCTCATGCTCTCGGGCATGGTGACCACCAGTTTGTAGCCGCGGGCGGCGCAAACATAGGCCAGGCCGATGCCGGTGTTGCCACTGGTGGGCTCGATAATCACCGTGTCTTTTTTGATGTGGCCGTCACGCTCGGCGGCGTCGATCATGGCTCGGGCGATACGATCCTTGACGCTCCAGAGCGGGTTCATGTTCTCCATCTTGCCGACCACCGTGGCGACACAGCCTTCGGCGATGCGTCGAAACCGGACCAGCGGGGTATTGCCGATGCATTGAGTGATGTCGTCGTGGATTCCGCTAGCGGTAGTCGACATGAGAAAGACCTTCCTGCTGGAATGAACGCGCCCGCACTCTGGCGGAAACGGAAAACGACCCGGCGCGCCGGAGCGCGCCGTGGCCAACAGCGCACGCAAGTATAAGAGTCTGCGTGTTTTAGCGTCAACGCCGATCGCGAAATCGCAAGCTACCGGCGCGACTACAGCAAATCGCAGGGATGCCCTTCGCGCGTGACCAGCGGCAAGATGCGCGGCTGGTAGATCTGCGTGTAGGCGTGCGCCTTGCGATGCTGGTCAAGCGCGGCCTGCGACTCCCAATGTTCGTTGAGTAGAAAGCGCGTGGCGTCGTTCTTCGATTGGTAGACCTCGAAGCGGGCGCAGCCCGGCTCTTGACGAGAGGATTGCGCCGCCTCGGTCAATAGTTGGCGGACCTGCGCCACGTTGGCGGGATCGGTGACGCTGAGCCAGACGTTGAGATGGAGCATGGAGGGGAGCGTATCGGGGTGATGGAGGTCAATCGCCTATCTTACAGAAATTTGTGCGATTGCGGATGGGCCATGTACGGGGAGTCGACTTTGGGGGCGCTACCGCGGCATGGAGCAGTAGAAAGGGATATGGCGCTGGTCAGAGAGTGACGTGCGATCCGTAAGAGGCGTCAATCGCTGCTTGTCGCTCTGGGCAAAAGCTCAGCGCGGAGCACATCCAGCGCGGCCGAGCGCTCGTCAACACTGGCCCGCGGATCGAAATCGAGCGGGCGCCCAAGCAGCACTGCTAGATGGTCGGCCGCGCGGTGACGCAGCGACTCGTCGCTTCGCGAGAGCAGCGCCAGCCAGGCCGCCCGGTCGGCAACGAAGCGCTGCGCGACGACTAATGGAATGTCTTCCTGCCTCGCCCGTTCGGCGGCGCCAACGATGCGGCGCAGTCGAAACCGCTGTTCGGCGTCGAGCGTTCGCTGATCAATCGTTTGTAGATAAGCAATCAGCGTCGCGGGAGATTCGCGGAGACCGTCCTCGGCTTGTTCGCGCCGGCCAAAGTTCTCGTCGGCAAGCTGCGCGACGAGCCGCGCGACCTGGTCGAAATTGGGTGGCGTATACGAGCCTGCAAATTCGAGCAGCTTGCGCTGAATCTCGTTGGCCTGTTGAGACAAGTTCCAATCGGGCCGCACGACGTGGAACACTGGTAGCAGGTGATCCTCGCATCGCTTGGGCTCCGCCAAGAGCAGGTGCCAAAGTGTGGAGGCCTGCCAGGTTTGTTGCTCGCCGTCCGCGCCGAGGGTGAGCCGAACAGGCTCGCCCGGCTGTTGCACAAATTCCAGCGGCACGACAGAGCTTTTTGAGCCTTGTGGATGAGCAGTGGCGCGGACTTGCGCGCCGGCGGCCAGAATGATGTTGACTCGTGACTTGCGAGTGACGACGGTGTATTCGAGTTCCGGATAAATCCCAGTGAGGTCGATGGAGAGCTTTTCGTCTCGGCCGAGGCTACGGGCAGCAAAGGTGGTGCGGCCGCCGGGCACGTCGTTGGAGGCGACGATGCGGCCATCCTCGACGCGGATGCGAAACCGTTCGAGTTGGGCGGCCACACCTGGCGCCACGCGGACGAGTTGTTGCGCCGCTGTGGGAAGCGGGCCAGTGAGCGTCAACATTCCTGCCACTGCCAGCCAGCGGGCGCCGCGTGCCAAGATGTGACGGGCCGAGGCCATTAGGGATTCGCAAAGCAGTAGAGGTGTTTTTCGCCACGAATGTATACCGCATCGCCGGCGACGACCGGGGTGGCCATGATGAGCTCGCCAAGTTCGTTCTCGCCGAGTTTCTTGAACTCGCGACCGGCCGCCAGGACGACCACAGCCCCTCCCTCGCTGGCCAGATAGACCTTGCCATCGGCCACGACGGGGGAGGGGCTGAAAGCTCCGGCGCGGCTGGCGACGCGCTCATGGTAGGCGGGCTCGCCGGTGGTGGCGTCGAGCACGGTCATCACGCCGGTTTCGCGGAGCATATACACCAAGCCGTCGTGCATGGCGGGCGTGGGAACGTCTGGCGTGTCTTTGTTGCAGGTCCAGAGATGCGGCTTGCCACTGGTCACGTCGCCTTTGGCGCCGGCGGCGATGGCATGCACCGGCCCTCCCTTGGCGCTTGAGACGACAATCCGCTGGCCATCGGTGACCGGCGAGACGACGATCCGCAGCGTCTTGTTGTCCTTGGGATTGATGTCTCCGTGGCGCCAGACCTCCTTGCCGGTTTGCGCATCGTAGGCGTTGGCCAGATCGGCGCCGCAGATGACGATCTCGGCACGGTCGGGATACTCCACGACACAGGCGGTGGAGTAGGCGTCTTTTGATTCTTCCTCGGCGTCGGTGACGCGCGGCGACTTCCATTTCAGGTCGCCGGACTTGGCGTCGAGCGCCAGGATGAAGCTTTCTTTCTGATGCAGAAAGGGAATGTACAGGGCGCCTTGATAGAGCAGCGGGCTGAAACCGACGCCAAAGCCGGTCTCGTAGGCGCCAAACTCCTCGAACAGATTTTTGTGCCACACCTCCTTGCCGGCGAAATCGAAGCACCATAGATCGCCAGAACCGGCGAGCGCCCAGACGTGCTGGCCGTCGGTGGCAGGGCTGGGAGTCGTCAGGTTGTTCTTGCCGTTCCAGCCGAGTTTTTGATTGCCGCCGCCCAGTTGGCGACGCCACTGCTCTTTGCCGTTGGCGTCGAGCTCGAGGAGATAGATGTCTCCGCCATCGGGCGCCATCAAAAAGATACGGTCGCCCCAAATAGCGGGCGTGGCCGCGCTATGACCAGGGAGCGCGACTTTCCAGCGGAGCGTTTTTTCGGGGTTGAGCTCGGTGGGGAGATTCTTGGCCTCGGCGGTTCCATTGCCGTGCGGGCCGCGCAATTGCGGCCAATTGCCAGCCAAAAGCGACGATGGCGCCAGTACGGCCAGCGAGAGCATCAGTAAGCAAATTGTGAATCGCATGTTGTATGTCGATCAGTGGTTTCGATGAGGAGCTTGCCCGGAGCGATTGTAAGCGATGGGCGCGGGAGGCTCAAAATGGAGCGACTGGACGGCGCAGGCGGGCGTGTAGCAGGCGAAGTAAAATCGATGCGGTCTACCCTGCTGGTCTGCTAGCGGGGCATTTGCATCGCGGGGCTATCGGTGGGGCGAATGGCAAAGCCAAAACGCTCATAAAAGGGCGCGACATCCTTGGCCGCGAAAAGCCGCACATAGGCGTCGGTGGGGGCGTTGTCGCGCAGGTGCTCCATCAACCGCTCGACCAGCGCCGTGCCGAGACCGCGCCGCTGAAATCGCGGCGAGACGATGATGTCTTGCAGATAAAAGCAGAGAGCGCCATCTCCCACGATGCGACCCATGCCCGCCAGTTCGTGGTCATGCCGAGCGCAAACGCAATAGAGCGAGGCGCGCAGGCCGATCTCGCATTGCGTGATGGCAAACGGTTTCCAGCCGACGGCCTCGCGCAGCCGGTTGTACTCTTGTGGCGATGGCAGTTCTTGCTGAATGACAAAATCAGTCATGCGGCGTAATGGTTACTTGGGAAACATCGTGTTTCGGACTTGATTGAGATCGACGCCGAGCGCGGACCTGGCGATCGCGGCCAACGGCTGGAAATCGCCTTGCAGATGGAAGGTGCGGTGCGTGTGGGTCAGAGTTTCGCCGGTGGCCAGTTCCAAGGTGGGGGACAGGGTTTCCAGCTCGTAGAAGCCGCCGAGCGTTTCGGCGCCGGGCGCAGCGGGGCCATCGTTGTAGCTGTTGAACGCGTCGCCCTGATATGGCTTGTCGAGCGGCAGTTGCCAGAGGTTGTTGATGTACATGCGCCGCGCCGCATCGGCCGGCAAGGTATAGGAGACGATGGTCAGCACATTGTTGTCGAAGTCGAACGAGCCGGCGATGGGTTTGGCGCGGCGGGCCGCGATGCCAAATTTGGCTCGGAATTTTCCATCGCCGAGGAAGTAAACGGCGCCGTCGACGATCTTGAGTCGAGCGTCGGGCACGGGGCCGAAGTAGTCGGAAGTTACGGCGGAGGCGCCATCTCCGGATTGAAATGGAGCGATAATGACGGTGTGCCGACCGGGCTTGAATTGTCCCAGCGACCAGATGGAGAGCAGCCCTGTTTCTCGTTTCATGGCGGGACCACGATTGATTACGGCGTTCTCGGTGGCAAAGCCAACCAGATGCGGCGCGCCAGAACCAATTAGCATGGCGCGGTCGATACCGCAAAGTTCGGCGAATTGCGTCGCGCCAAGCAACCTGAAGTTGCGAACGATGTCGAGTTGGAAATTCGTTTTTGAGTAGTTAGTCAGGTTGATCCGCTTGGTGAGTTGCACGCCATCGCGGCGGAAAGTTCTTGAGCCGAGTTCGGCGGGGCTGCCGAACTCCTGGGCTACTTCAAACGCCCCTTCGTTGAGGCCGGGGGGAGTGATCGCGTTAGTGACGATTTGTTCGGCGCCGGGTGCGAAGAAGAAACCGAACTGTCCTGCCTCGGGAGAGATCCAAAAACGGTCCTCGCCACCGTAGTTGTTGAACTCCTTGGAGGACTTGCCGGCGGCGATGAAGTCGCGGTTGATCCAACCAAAACTGGCGCCTAGCGGGCCGTCGCAGGTGGAGGTCATCACGCGCCCTTGCCACTGGGGACAAACGGCGACGTGGGCCCCATTGCCATCGTCGAATTCCAGCACATTTGTATGCTGCGCGAGCAGTCGTACGTCGTCTTGGTAGCTGGGCTGAGGATCGGCGGCACGAGTCGAGGTCATGGAGTGGACCAACGTTATTGACAGCAGCAACACGAGCGGTGCGCGTCGGCGCAATTGTCTCATCGTACTCACCTCAAGGCCCCAGAAAGCCGCGTTGACCAAGGCCCTTGGTTTAACCGGCGGGGGCGCCACGCTCAAGTGGCGCAGCGGGTTGGCGGCTCAGTCGGAATCCACTTCGGCCAGGAGTTGCTTGAGCTGCGGAATGGCCTCTCGGGCAGCGGCAGCGCCGCGCTGCGCCAATTCGGCGCCGCGAGTGAAGTCGGAGAAAGGGAACTCGGCGGCGTCGGGGGCGATCACCAGATCGAGATTGCTGCTGCGCAGGGCGGAAATTCCCTTGTCTTGAACCTCGTTGACGCGGAGCAGGCAGTCGAGCGGTCCCGACAGCCGCATTTGCTCGGTGGGAGTATCGGGGGTGTTGCCGGCGAATGACCTGGAGAGCCGGGCCATGACATCGACGCCGACCACCAGATTGGCGCCGCGCCGCACCAATACGTCGCCCGGTAGGTTGTTGAGCACGCCGCCATCGACCAGGGCCATACCGTCGCGGAGGATTGGCTTGGAGACGAGCGGGATGTTAATGCTTTCGCGGACGGCGTTGACGATGTCGCCGCGATCGCGCACCACTTCGCTGCCCGACACCAGATCGACGGTGACGATCGAGAGGGGCAATTGTAATTGTTCCAGGCAGTGGTCGCCCATGTAGCGGCGGAGCATGCTGTCCCAGGCGCCCATGTGGAACATTGTCCAGAGATACCACTGGCCGCCGCGCGGAATATGACGCCAAAACCAATGCGGCTTGAGATCCTCGGTGAAGTGTCGCAAGGCGTCGGTTGGGGTGAATCCCGCCGCGTAGCTTGCCGCCATCAAGGCGCCGCTAGAGGTTCCGGCCAGGAGGTCGAAATCGATGCCCGCCTCATCAAAAGCGGCCAGCACGCCCAGATGAGCCAGCCCGCGCGCGCCGCCGCCGCTCAGCGCCAAGCCCAGCTTGATGCCAGAGAGATTGCGCACAATGCGGGCAATGCCTTGCTGCAGACGGGCGCTGCCGACAGCGCTTGTGCCGACAGCGACCTTGAAGTCTGGATCGGCGAGCTTGAGATCGCTGGGGATCAACGGGGCGAAACGCTCGCCGGCGCCGAGCGCCCAGACCCAATGGACTCGGGCGGCGAAGGCGGCATCGTGCGTGAGCAGGGCGCGGAGCGTCTCGGCGGACGTATCGACGTGATTGGGCTCGCAGAGCCAATAGATGACTTCGCAGTCGGCCAGTATCTCGACGAGCGTCAAATCGACCTGCTGGCGGAGATCGAGAATCACGCGGTCGTTGGATTCCGAAAGTCGCACGACGCGGGCGCGCAGGTGCCGGAGCCGATCGTCGCCTGCCAGTTCGGGGTTGATGCGTTCGATGGCGTAGTCGCCATCGGCGACCGGACCATGTGGTCGATCGGTAAGGACCACGACCGACTCATCGCGGCGCGCCAGAGCCTCGGCCAAGGGACGCAGTAGCCGTTGGGTTTGCAAAGTCGAATGCGCGATGGCGACCAGCTTGGGCCGATAATGGTGCGTTCGGCCTGAGGTTTCCCAACGCAGTTGAAAGCCGAGCGAACGGCTGATGTTGGCCGCGAACAGGGGGGCGGTAGTGAGCAGGTGTTGAAAGTGCGGGCGGTCGATGGTCACTAGTTGCGTGTCGACCATGGCGGTGGCGGTGGCGCTGTAGCGGCCATCGGTGAGCAGCGCCAGTTCTCCGAAATGATCGCCCTTGCCGACATAGTTGAGCATGCGAAAGGCGCCTTTGCGCTGCACGCTAAGCTGCACACGGCCGCCGGCGACGACGTACAAGCAGACGCCGGAATCGCCTTGATGGCAGATGGTTTGTCCGGCGTTGAAGGTGGTGTAGGTGGCGCCGTCGGCAACTTGTTCCAGTTGCCGCGCGTCGATGCCACGGCAGAGCCGGCTGCGGCGCAGCGCTTGCAAGACCGCGGTGGCCATGCCGGCGGGCAGGTGCTGCGCCGGCGGCAGAGGGAGGCTCGCATCAGTCCAGGTTGGATCGTAGCTGTCGCGCACGGGAGATGTTTGGAAAATGCATGGCGCCGCCGTCTGGCCGCCCGTCGTGAGCGGCGCGTTGATGACGGGTGGTCGGGGAGGGTCGCAAGCCATGCGACTAGCGTCAAGGTCAGTGCGACGAAGGATCGACCGGCGCGACAAGTCGGGCGATGAGGAGTTGCGCTTCGGCCAGAGAATGGACGACAAAATCGGCCAGGTCGGCGAAGGGAAAATCTTCGAGTGGGCGGCCTTGGGTGAACAACACGCCGCGAGCGCCGGCGCCGCGAGCCGCCAGAAGATCGTATTTGTAGTCGCCAATCACCACGACCTGGGGCGGCGAGAGTCGCCACTTGGCGCAGAGCGCCCAAACCCCCGCGGAGTCGGGCTTGGCGGCGGCATCCTCGCGGGCGATGACGTGCTGACTGTCGATGTCCAAGCGTGACAGGGTGAGGCGCGTCACCTGGCGGCTGTTGCGGGTGAGAATGCCCCACGGGAGGCCGAGCGCCTCGATGGCGGCGAGCAGTTCGCGCGCGCCGTCGAAGAGGGTTGCCCGCTGGGCGCCGGCTCGTTCGTGCCGATCGACAATGGCCAAGCAATGGCTGAGCCGAGGTTCGCTGATCTCGGCCAAGGCTTCGAGGATGGTGTGGCCCGGTTCGATGCCCATCTCGCGGCGCATGGCGTCGAAGTCGAGGCCGGAGTCGACGAGCGTGCCATCAAGATCGAAGATGACGCCGCGCAGTGGTGGTTGCATGCCGTGCCAGCGGTGAATGCGTCTTGACCAAAGTTTGTCGCGCGTGGGACGATACCAGCGCACGTGACGGCATGATTCTATCCGCCCAACGGATGGTGGCGAATGGACCGAGTGGTCAAGGAAATGGCCGAATTGAAGCTGGTGCTAGCGCACGACTGGCTGACGGGGATGCGCGGCGGGGAAAAGTGCCTGGAGCCGTTGTGCCGGCAATTTCCCGGGGCGCAATTGTTGACCCTGCTACACGAGCCAAATAGCACGTCGCCGGCTATCGAACGGATGGCGATACGGGCGAGCTTTTTACAGCGCATACCGGGCGCGACGCGTGGCTATCGCAAGTTGCTGCCGCTGTTGCCGCTGGCGGCCGAATCGCTTTCCGCCGGCGCCGATTGCGACCTGGTGCTGAGCTTCAGTCATGCAGTGGCCAAGAACGTGCGTGTGCCGGAGGGTGTGCCGCATGTGTGTTATTGCTTCACGCCGATGCGTTACGCCTGGGAGACTCGCGAACAGTATTTTGCTGGTTCGCCGACCAGTGGCGACGGGGCGCTGACCGCGCGCGTGCGCGGATCGGTGGCTGCCGCGCGCAACGCAGCTTTGGACTTGTTGGCGGCTTGGGATCGACGCACCAGCGCGCGGGTAACCGAGTTTGTGGCTTGCAGCCAGACGATCGCAAGGCGAATTGAGCGCTGCTACGGCCGGACAAGCCGTGTCATTTTTCCGCCCGTGGACACCGATTTTTATACGCCAAATCGCGCGGCGCGCGAGGACTTTTATCTTTGCGTGTCGGCGCTGGTCCCGTACAAGCGCACCGAACTGGCCATCGCGGCGGCGAACCGGTTGCGACGCCGGTTGGTCATCATTGGTCGCGGACCAGAGCGGGCGCGATTGGAGGCGCTGGCCGGGCCGACGATCGAGTTTTTGGGCTGGCAGTCGAATGAGGTGATTCGCGAGCGGATGCGGCGGTGCCGGGCGCTGTTGTTTCCGGGGGAGGAGGATTTTGGCATTGTGCCGGTGGAGGCACAGGCTTGCGGCGCGCCGGTGATCGCATACGGCGCCGGCGGCGCGACCGAAACAGTGCTGGCGTCCGATGGGGCGGCGCCTGGTTCGGGGATGTTTTTCGAGGAGCAATCGAGCGACGCGCTGGCGGCGGCAATGTTGCGACTGGAGCAAACGCCGGAGTATTGCTGCGCGGAGCTAGCGCGCGCCAGCGCGGAGCGTTTTTGCGGGCCGCGCTATGAGCGCGAGATGCTCGCCGTGGTGGACGAGTTCGCTTGTCGGAGCAAGGCGGCGGGATAGATTAGACGTCAATCGATACGGCACAATTTCACGCGAGCCATCAATCGTGCGAGTCGCGGTATTCAGCGCGAAATCTTACGACCGCGAATATTTGTCGCGCGCGAACGAGTCGCATGGCCACGAGTTGACGTTCATGGAGCCGCGCTTGACTAGTGGCACGGCGCGGCTGGCGAGCGGTTTTCCGGCGGCGTGCGTCTTTGTCAACGATCGCGCCGTAGCCGAGGTTGTCGCAGAGTTGGCCGCCGGCGGCACGCGACTGTTGGCGTTGCGCTCCGCGGGCTTCAATCACGTCGATCTGGCGGCGGCCGCGCGGCATGCAGTGCGCGTCGCGCGGGTGCCAGCTTATTCGCCGTATGCGGTGGCAGAGCATACGGTGGGGCTGATGCTGGCCTTGAATCGTAAATTCCATCGGGCCTATTCTCGGGTGCGCGAGGGGAACTTTTCTCTCGAGGGGTTGCTCGGCTTTGACATGCACGGACGCGCCGTGGGCATCGTGGGGACCGGCAAGATTGGCGAGTGCGTCGCCCGAATTTTGCACGGTATGGGATGCCGCATATTGCTGAACGACGTGACGCGGAATCCTGAACTGGCGGCGATGGGCGACTATGTGCCGCTCGATCGGTTGCTGCAAGAGGCGGAGATCATCTCGTTGCACTGCCCACTCTTGCCGGCAACGCGCCATTTGATTGGCGACGAGGCGATCGCGCGAATGCGACCGGGGGTGATGTTGATCAACACCAGTCGAGGCGCGCTAGTCGACACGCCAGCAGTGATTGAAGGATTGAAGAGCCAACGGATTGGCTATCTGGGGCTGGACGTGTACGAAGAGGAAGAAGACTTGTTCTTCGAGGATCAATCGGAGCAGATCTTGCGCGACGACGTGTTCGCCCGACTGCTCACGTTTCCCAATGTGTTGATTACCGGGCACCAGGCGTTTTTTACGCGCGAGGCGTTGACGCGAATCGGCGAAGTGACGCTGGCGAACATCACGGCGTTTGAGCGCGGCGAGGAGTTAGTGAACGAAGTTCGCTGGGCGGGTTGAGCCGGCTGGGCTACGCGGCGGGTTCGCTGAGCCGGAGGCGGTTGCCGAACGGGTCGAGCAGTTCCAGACATTTGCCGCCGTCTTCCTCGCAGCCGAGGCCGGGTCGCAGGTAGCGGTACTGTTTGGCGCTTAGCTCCTGGTGCAGTTCCGCAGCGCCGCGCATCTCGACATACACCGTGGCGCCGGGTGAGCCGTCGCCATAATGCTCGCTAAGATGCAGCACCAAACCTGCCCGCGACACTTGCATGTAGAGCGGCGCGTTGTCGTCGAAGCGGTGCTCCCAGTCGACCGTGCAGCCGAAATAGTCGACGTAGAACTCGCGGGCCTTGGCCACGTCGAAGATGCGCAGAATCGGGATAACTTTGAGAAACGTGGGGGAGGACATGGCAAATCCCCTCGCCAATGCGCCGCGTGGCGGCTAGTGGTCGTGCGGTTCTTCCAGATAGGTGTAGCCGCCGAGACCGTCTTCGTAAAAGCGCCAAAGTTGGCCGGCCTGCTGGTAGTCGAGGCGTCCCTCGCGCACGGCGCGCTCGACATCGGTGCGGAGGCTACGGACCAGGTGGTTGGGGTCGAACTCAACGTATTCCAGCACCTCGCGGACCGTGTCCCCCTTGATAACCGCTTCGAGCACGACGCTGCTATTGGCGTCGACGCTGACATGCACCGCGTTGGTGTCGCCAAACAGGTTGTGCAGGTCGCCCAGAATTTCCTGGTAGGCGCCGACGAGGAACACCGCGAGATAGTACGGATCGCCGTTGAAGTTGTGCAGCGGCAAGGTGCGCTTCACGTCGCGCAGGTCGATGAACTGGTCGATCTTGCCGTCGGAGTCGCAGGTGATGTCGCCCAGCACGGCATGCCGCGAGGGGCGCTCGTTGAGCCGGTGAATCGGCATCACAGGAAACAATTGTTTGATCGCCCAGCTATCAGGTATCGATTGAAAAAGCGAGAAGTTGCAGAAGTAGGTGTCGGAGAGCAACAGGTCGAGGCCCTGCAGTTCTTCGGGTACGTAGTCGAGCTGGCGGACGAGTCGCTGCAACTTGCGGCAGATGGCCCAAAAGAAACGCTCGGCGACGCAGCGCTGCTCGAGCGGCATATAGCCGCTGGTGAACATGTTCATGCTCATGTCGAGCGCTTGCTGCGCGTCGTGATACGATTCGAGCGCGTTGCGGACGGTGATGTTCTTGTAGGTGTCGAGCAGGTCGGCGACGGGCTTCTCGACGTCGGACGGCAACTCTTGTGGCGTGTCTTCCTCGCCCAGGGCGACCACGCCGAGGACATTGAACACCAGCACGGTGTGATAGGCGACGACGGCGCGGCCGCTTTCGGAGACGATGGTGGGATGGGGCACGCCCGCCTCATCGCAGATGCTTTGCACGTGGTAGACAACGTCGTTGGCGTATTCCTCCAGCGTGTAGTTGACGCTCGATTCGAAGTTGGTTTGCGAGCCGTCGTAATCGATGCCCAGCCCGCCGCCGACATCGAGGTACTTCATGCCGGCGCCCGCCTTGGCCAGTTCGGTGTAGACGCGAGCGGCCTCAACCAGCGCCTCTTTGATGTAGCGGATGTTCGGCACCTGGCTGCCTAGGTGGAAGTGCAAGAGCTGCAGGCAATCTTCCATGCCCAGCGACTTGAGCAGCGAGAGGGCCTCTAACACCTCGGTGACGGTTAGCCCGAACTTGGAGCGGTACCCGCCAGATGATTGCCAGCGTCCCGAGCCGCGGGCGGCGAGCTTGACGCGGACGCCGATGGTGGGGCGCACGCCTACCTTTTTGGCGTAGTCGAGGATGAGCTGCAGCTCCGTGAACTTTTCGACCACCGGGATGATCTTGCGCCCCATCTTGTGGGCGAGCATCGCCATCTCGATGAATTCGGCGTCTTTGAAGCCGTTGCAAATGATCGGCGTTTCGTTGGAGGCGATTGCCACCACCGCCAAGAGCTCTGGCTTGGAGCCGGCCTCGAGCCCGAACTGATAGGGCCGGCCAAACTCCAGGACTTCTTCCACCACTTGGCGCTGCTGATTGACCTTGATGGGATAGACGCAGAAGTAATTGCCGCCGTAGCCATGTTGCGAAATGGCCGAGGCGAAGGCGTCGTGAATCTCTCCCAGCCGGTGCTTGAGGATGTCGACGAAGCGAATGAGGATCGGCAACTCGATGCCGCGCAGTTGCAGATCGTCGATGAGTTGCTTGAGGTCGATCTGCCGCCCGGGTTCCTTGGTGGGATGGACCAGCAAATTGCCGTGGTCGCCAACCGAAAAGTAGCCCTTGCCCCAACGAGCAACGTCGTACAACTCGCTGGCGTCGACCGGGGTCCAGACTTTGACGGCGTCGGTCAGGCTGGAGTTACGGCTGGTGATGGTGCTCATCGGCAGGTAACCCTTCTTCCTCAAAGAGGCGCAAGGAGGGAGGAAAGCGTGCCGGCCCGGCGAGGCCGAATCAATGAGTTTGCGTGTTTTCTCCAGAAACGACAAGACGGCGCCACAGATTTTATTCCTGTCGGCGCCCGGAGGGAACCAACGAACCGTGCAAACTTCGGCGTGCTGGCCATTGGCCGATGGAACCAGTGCAGCGGCGCTATCGGCCGGCGAGTTCGATCCACTCCGGAAGCTCGTCAAGGCGAGTCAGACAATCGGCGGCCGAACGCGGCGCGGAGCGATCAATCAGCACGGCGCGCCAACCGGCTGCGCGGGCGCCTTGGAAGTCGTTTTCAGAGTCGTCGCCGACCATCAAGATGGCGCCCGGCGGAAGCGACAGGGCCTGCTGGATGGCCGCGAAAAACGCAGGGTGTGGCTTGCGAGCGCCTAGCCGCGACGAGACGAACACGCGGAAAGCGCGAAGTTCTGGAATGCCCTGACAGATCGGGATGAGTCGCTCGTCGAAATTCGAGCCGATGGCCAGCCGTGGCCCACTGCCGCTCAGTGCGGCGAGCGCGGCGGAGGCGTCGTCGAAGAGCGCCCAGCTATCTGGCTTGGCGAAGTGGTTCCAAAGCTCCTGAAACAGACCTTGCGGATTCGTCGCGTCCGGGAACACGTCGGCGACGATTGCCCGCCAGCGGGCAAGCTCGCGTTGCTCATCGAGTACGACTTGCGAACGGGCATCGACCGCCTCTTGCCGGGCGAAAGCGGCGCGGAAGCGAGCCAGCGTCTCAGACTCGTTCAGTTCACAGCCATGCCGCCGGCCGGCGGCCGCATATGCGGCCGCCACCGAGGGACGCGGCTGGATCAGTGTGCCTACCGCGTCGAAGACGACGGCCTGGATTGCGTGGTGGCTCAAAACAGTCGACGGAAATCGAGAAAGAACACGAAGCACATGAGCGTGACGAGGAACAGGAAGCCGGCATAGTGGAAGGCGAGCACCACCTTCTCGCTGACGGGTTTGCGTCGGATGCCTTCCAAAATGAGGAAGACCATGTGTCCGCCATCGAGCATCGGAATTGGCAGGAAGTTGAGTACCGCCAGATTGGTGCTGAGCATGACCAGGAAGATCAGGAACTGGGTAAAGCCAACGCCGGCCGCCGCGCCGGCCACGCGTGCGATGGAGATCGGGCCGCCGATTTCGGTGACGGAGATCTGATGACCGAGCTTTTGCAGGAAGCGGTAGACCTGCAAGGTGGACTCAAGCGTTTCGCGCGAGCCGAGCATGACCGCCTCGCGGAGGTCGGTCGCCTTGCGCTGGGCCAAGAGAGGATCGAGGATCAGCCCGCGATCGGGATTGTACCAATCGGTCGACTCGACCGGGGTGATCTTAGCGGTGCGGCCCCCTTTGAGTGTCAGTTCGACCACCGTGCCTTGCGGCATGTCTTGCAGGCCGCCGAGCAGCGTAGGCCAGTTGTGGGTGGCTTCGTCGAACTCGACAGTGATCTCTTGCAGCGAGAAGTCGGCGTATTGCTCCTTGGTCTTTGCGTCGGACGGCGGAATGATACGCGCGCCGACGACAATATCGCCAACCGTCACGCCCGCCTTTCCGGCTGGACTACCAGGATCGAGCGCGGCTACGCGATTGAGCACATGGTAGGCGATGCCGAGGCCGGAGATTTCGCGGGGGAGATTGTCGGTCGGCAGCCGGGGCCACTCGTAGCTGATCGGGGCGGGCATGGTGATTTTCACCTCGCGCGGGGCATCGTCGCCGTGGCGCAGCTCGAAAGTGATCTCTTCGCCGGTGCGGCGGCGCAGGCGATCGGGCAGGGTCATCGGGTCGCCGACGGGCGCGCCGTCGATGCTTACGATGCGGTCGCCCGGTTGGAAGCCAGCAGTTTCGGCGAGCGAACCTCTTTGCACCGCCATAATCGCCGCCATGTCCATTTGCACGCCAAGGTGGCGGACAGGCTGGGCGGCGATGGTGACCGTGCGCTCGCCGCTGGCCTTGGCGGTCTGGTCGGGGTTCGATTCGTCGCTGTGTGGGGGTTCTCCTTGAACGGTGAACGTGAGGGGTTGATCGGGGCTCTGCGCGAGCGCTCGTGTCAGATCGGCGTAGGACTCCAGCGATTGGCCATCGACCGTCAGCAGCCGATCGCCCCCTTGCAAGGCGGGCTGGGCCGCGGCGGCTGGCGTTTGTGGAAAGGCGGGATTATCGCGCAGCTTGAGACTGAGCGGCGAAAGGACGCCGATCATGGGAATGTTGGTGTCAGCGTCGGGTTTGAGCACCACGGAAAATGGGGGCTGACCAGCGCGGTCGATGGTCATGTGAACGCCGTTTTCCAAATCGCCGAGGACGACGCCACTTTGCAAGTCGCGATAGCGCGGGTTCTCCACGTCGCCGATGCGAATGACCTCGTCTCCCACCTGTAGGCCGGCGCGCCAGGCCGCCTGGCCGGGCACCACGCCCGAGATGATGCAGGGCTGATATTCGACGCCCAGCGAGTAGGCGAGCGCGGCGAGGAAGACGGCGAAGATCAGGTTCATCACCACGCCGGCGGAGATGATTGCCATGCGCTTGGGAACGCTTTGGGCGAGATAGCTGCGCGGATCGAGAGCCTGCGATTCGTTTTCCAGTGTGCGCTCGGAGGCCCAGCCTTCAACCGCTGGTGTCTCCGTTTGTGGCAGCTTGGCGCGCTGCGCCTCTTCATAAGCGCGGGCTGGGTTATCGTCCTGGCCCAACATTTTGACGTAGCCGCCCAGCGGCAAGGCGCCGATGCCGTACTCGGTTTCGCCCCATTGGAACTTGAACAGCTTGAGCCCGTAGACATCGAAGCCGAGATAGAACTTTTCGCATTTCACGCCGCAGAGCTTGGCTACGGCGAAGTGCCCTAACTCGTGAACAAAGATGACGAGTCCTAGCCCAATGGCCACTTCGGTCCATTTGAGCACCGTGGCGGCGTCGATAGCGGCGATTAAGTACATAGACAGCGTGAGACCTCCTGACGCGCCCAGGCATCGAGCTTAAGTAGCTCGGCGAGATCGGGGCGCGGACTAAAATCGTGTTGTTCCAGCACTCGCCGGCAGGTGGGGACAATCTCTAAAAAGGGTAGCTCACCGGCCAAGAAGTTGGCCACGGCCGCTTCATTGGCGGCATTGAGCACGGCGCCGGCCGTTCCGCCTGAGCGCGCAACCTCCAGCCCCAGCGTGATCGCGGGAAAGCGATCGAGGTCGGGGGGCTCGAATTCCAAGGCATGTGCCTTGGTCCAATCGAGCTTGGCGGCGGGTGACGCACAGCGATCGGGAAAGGTAAGCGCGTATTGAATCGGCAATTTCATGTCGGGGGGGCTGAGTTGCGCGACCACGGAGCCGTCGACAAACTCAACGAACGAATGAATGATCGACTGTGGATGGACGACAATCTCGATTTGATCAACGTCGAGCCCGAACAACCAGCGGGCCTCGATGATCTCGAGCGCCTTGTTCATCATGGTGGCGGAGTCGATCGTGATCTTGGCGCCCATGGCCCAGGTGGGGTGCCGCAGCGCTTGCTCCACGGTGACTTCGGCCAGTTGCTCGTGCGTGTATTTGCGGAAGGGCCCCCCGCTGGCGGTGAGCACGATGCGGCGCAAGTCCTCGCGCCGACCGCTGCGCAGCGCCTGATAGACAGCGCTATGCTCGCTATCAACCGGCAAAATTTGCGCGCCATGCCGGCTGGCAAGCTCCATCACCAAGGGGCCGGCGACGACGAGCGTTTCTTTGTTGGCCAAGGCGACGATCTTGCCCGCCTCGAGCGCGGCGAATGTGCCGCGCAGGCCGGCACTGCCAACAATCGCCGATAGCACGATGTCGACCGCGGGGTCGGCGGCGATGGCGACAATGGCGTCGGGGCCGGTCAGAAGTTGGGTGGCGGGAGGGAGGCCCGACCAGTCGGCGGCGGCGGCGGCGACCGCATCGCACAGCACGGCGACGGCAGGGCAAAACTCGATTGCTTGCCGCTTGAGCAATGCCGCGCTGGAATGCGCGGAGAGGGCAGTGGCCTTGAGCCGACCGCCGCTTGCGGCAACGACCTCCAAACTCGACCGGCCAATACTGCCCGTCGAGCCGAGAATGGCGACGTTCTTGACGCGGTTGTCCATGGAGTTGGAGTCGTGCTCCGGGCGCGAGCGTGGCGGATCGAGGAGAAGGGCGCCAAAGCGAGTCGGTTCGCCAGCAATCAGTACGCAGCCGCAGCCAGGTTAGTTGCTTCGCGGTGGGGCGGCGGCGTATTCGCCTGACGGCGCAGCCCGGCGAGTGGCTGGGTGCATTCTATGGGGGGCATGAAAAACCGACAACCCGGCGCAAGTATCCGATGGCGCAAGCAATTGCGCTGATTGTGCCGGTGCGGCGGTCGTTGTTTCGTGGCCCCGATGGTCCTAAGATACGGAAGACCTTTCTTTCTTGGGCCTCAACGCCGGTCGAGGCCCGTTTTTTATTGGTTCACGAGCGATTCATGTCTAAACCGCACGACCCCAATCGTAAGCCAGGGAGCAACAAGCCCGAGCGCCGCGCGCCGCAGATCGCCGGCAATTTGCTGTGGTTCTTGGTGGCGATGGGGCTGGTCACGATGTTCATCGTGATGCTGATGTCGTATCGCAACCCCAAGCAAATTCGCTACAGCGACTTGATTTCGCTAATCGAATCGGGGAACGAACTGACGGTTCAGGAAACGGTGGCCGGCAAGTCGCGCACGATCAAGCTGAGCGGGCTGAAGGATCTGGTGATTGGCGCGGGGGAGGTGAGCGGCAAGGTCATCGTGAAGCAGTTGAAGCCGGCCAGCAAGGAGCCGCCGACGGAAATGACGTTCTACTCGCCGATTCCCGGCTCTGGAATCAACAGCGCGGCGCACGATCAATTGCTGACCTTGGTCCGGGAGAAGCAGTTGACCTACGAAGGGGTGGAACCGCCGAGCCTGTGGCGACAGTACACGCCGATGATCGTGTTCAGCATTGGCTTTCTCTTGCTGATTTTCTTCATGATGCGGCGATTGGGGGGCGCGGGTTCGCCGATGGCGTTTGGTCGCAGTCGCGGCAAGATGTACGCGCAAGAGGACATTGGCGTCACGTTTGAAGATGTGGCGGGCATCGACGAGGCAGTTGACGAACTGCGGGAAGTGGTCGAGTTTTTGAAGACGCCGGAGAAATACCAGGTGCTCGGCGGTCGGATCCCCAAGGGAGTCTTGCTCGTTGGTCCGCCGGGCACCGGCAAGACGCTGCTAGCCAAGGCGATCGCGGGGGAGGCGGGGGTGCCGTTCTTTAGCCTGTCGGGGTCGGACTTTGTGGAGATGTTCGTGGGGGTGGGCGCCGCCCGCGTGCGCGACATGTTCCAGCAGGCAGAAGGCAAAGCGCCGTGCATCATCTTCATCGACGAGCTCGACGCGCTTGGTAAGACACGCGGCTCGAGCGTGGTGGGCGGGCATGACGAGCGCGAGCAGACGTTGAACGCGCTGTTGGTGGAGATGGACGGTTTTGACTCCAACAGCGGCGTGATTGTGATGGCCGCGACCAACCGGCCGGAGACGCTCGATCCGGCCTTGTTGCGGCCCGGCCGCTTCGACCGACATGTGCTGGTCGACCGACCCGATGTGCGTGGTCGCGAGCAAATTTTGAAGGTCCATGTGCAGAACGTGAAGTTGTCCGACGAGATCGCATTGCGCGAGGTGGCGGCTATCACGTCGGGATTTGTGGGCGCCGACCTGGCGAATTTGGTCAACGAAGCGGCGCTATTGGCCGCGCGCAAGGGAAAGACGTCGGTCGGGATGGCCGAGTTCAACGAAGGGGTCGAGCGCGTCACCGCCGGACTGGAAAAGAAGCAGCGCATCATTCACGACGACGAAAAGCAGCGGGTGGCGTATCACGAGAGCGGGCATGCGCTGGTGGCCTACAGCCTGCCCAACACCGATCCGGTGCATAAGGTGTCGATCATCCCGCGTGGACTGGCGGCCTTGGGATACATGCTGCAGCGTCCCGAGGGGGATCGGTACCTGATGACGCAGGCGGAACTGGAAAGCCGCATTCAGGTGCTGTTGGCGGGCACGGTGGCGGAGGAGATCGTGTTTGAAGACGTCTCCACCGGCGCCTCAAACGACCTGGAACGCGCCACCGAGATGGCCCGCAGCATGGTGATGGAGTACGGCATGAGCCGCCTGGGTCGCGTGAACTATCGAGAGAGTTCGCGGGCCGCCTTTTTGACCGGAGGCTATGAGCCGCGAGAGCGCTATCACAGCGAGCAGACGGCGCGAGAAATCGACCAAGAAGTGCAGCGGATCGTCAACGAGTCGCTGGAGAAGGTGCGGCGAATTCTCGCCGCGCGGCGCACCGCGCTGGAGGCCTTGGCTGCGCGATTGATCGAAAAGGAAGTGATCGACGCCGTGGAGCTCAAGGAGATCATCGACGCCAACAGCACCAGTCCGGTGATCGTGCCGGGCACGGCCACCACCGCCAAGCGGGTATTTGGCGCGGAACCAACCTCGGAATTGGGGCAGGCTGAGGGTGGCTGATCCCTGCCGGACGGTTAATCCCACCACCACTGGTCGCGAGGTAGTTCGGCCAGCGGGGCGCCACGCAAGTGGTCGCTATCGAGTTCTTTGTCTTCGCGCATCTGGCGAACCACGGCGCGGGGATCGGCGTGGACCCCGCCGCTGACGCCGGCAATGATATGCCTGCCCGCCAGCTTGCGATGGTTGACCACGGTGTCGACCTTGGCGGGCGCCGCGCCCTGCGGCACACCGCAATCGCCTTCGACCCCGAAATAGGCGCGATCCCAGCCACAGCGGTCGGCCAGTCCATCGGTTTCGATCAGCGTGCCGACCAGGGCGAGATCGAACAGATTTTGCAGCTCGGCGTAAATGGGGTACTTTTCGGCGAGTTTGGCGTAGTTGTGGGTGAAGTTTTCGGCAAACTGGCGATTGAGCGGCTCTGACTGATTGGTGTGCACGCGCTGGCCGCGATCGGTGAGCATTTCGTTCTCGCTTTGCAAGCGCACCGCCTGCCCGCGGATGTGGAAAGCATCGCGAGCGGGACTGGCCTCCAGGGCGTCGTACTGCATGGTGAACCACCAGCGGAGCACGTCGATCGGCGGGGGCGCTTGCCCTTTTTCCACGCGCACCATCTCCAGGTAGTTGGGCATGCCGATCACAGCAGGCTCTAACCCCAGTCCGACGAGCTTCATGTGATAGTCGGCCTCGACCAGCACGCGGGCGACGTGCGTGTGTGGGTCGATGCCAAAGATTTCAACATCTTGCTGGCCGACGTGACTGCGAATCTCATCCAGCCAGCGGCCGGCTGTGCCGGGCTTGAGGGGCTTTTTTTGCGACTCATCGAGAAAGGACTTGGCGGCGGCCAGATTGGCCTCGACGGGATTGATGGAGCAGCCCATCGCCACGCGACCGCCCGACGCCGTATGGCGCCAAACGGTGATCAGGTCGTCGAGGCGCACAACGGGGCGTCCCGTGTGCGCGCTGATGGTGCGCCCCTCGTGGTCGTAGGTCCAGTCGCCAGCGGGGCCGGCGATGACCAGATCGCCCGTTTCGGGATAGAGCATCACATATTCGATGCGCTCCAGGCCGGCGAGGACGAGCATTTCGCGATCGACCGGCTTGCCCAGCGCGCGGCGTAGCGAGACGGCGCGCTCGAGTCTGGTGAGCGAGATTTTTCGCAGCGCGGATTGGCGCTTGGCGCTTTCCGCTTTGGGGCGTGCCGCGGCATCGCGTTTGAGCTGGGTAAGCCAGTCACCGGCGTCTTCGCGTTTGATGCGTTTCAGCACGCCTTCGGAATCGACGATGATGCCGGCGCGATACGATTCGATGGCGCCTTCGCCGCCATTGTCGTCCCAACTGTCGGGCGCAATCGTTGATGTAATGAGGTTGATCAGGCTGTTGAAGTCAACGGCTGCGCCACCCCCCTGGGCATCCGCCCGCGACTTGGCCACTTGACGCAGCGCGGTGGTGCGGGCGAGATCGTCTTGCATCAGCGCGGCGGTGTCGACCGCGGCGGTGAAGGCCGACGACTCGATTTGCGCCGCGGCAACACGGGCCAGCAGTTGATCGCGGAGCGCGCTGTCTTGTTCCGCGCGAGCCAGTTCGATGGCGCCCGCCAAGTCGCCGGCAGAGAGCTTAGCCTCCAGCGCCGGCATCTTGGCGTTTGGGTCGCCGGCAACGGCTTGTGTGTCATTTAGCCAACCAGCGATGGCCCCCACGAGCAATAGGGAGAGCGCCCAAACGGCGATGCGACGCATGACGTGCCTCTGATACCGAGCAAAAGCGAGAGTTGGACTTCCCGCTGGCTATGCTCGCATCGTGGCCCAGGCGACGCAAGGAAAAACTACACCGCCGAGGTGGATCGAATGCGCAAGCGGCCGATGAACTACCGCGCCTGATGAAGCACGTCATTCATTCGCTTGGCCGCGTGAATTGGCGAGAGCGCACGACAAATTTCGAGAAGGAATGATGTTCGCGGCGGCAGGAAATTTCTCGGCGCAGAACGGAGAGGTCGTGGCAGCTTGCTAATTCGTAATGTTGGCGCGGGCGACCAAAACGCCAAGCGGCCCCGGAGGCATGCGCCTCGGGGCCGCTGGTGGTGACTCCACGGTCGATCGGCCCTGTTGGCCGAACGCCTTAGCGAACACTAGTAACCGCAGCCGCAGGCGGGCTCGGCACAAGCGGGCTCGCAGCACACCGGCTCGCAGCAGGTCGGTTCGCAGCACGAACGGCGGCAGCAATTCTGCAGCCAGTTGCAGAGCTTCTTGAACGGACGGCAACGAGGACGGCAGCACGGAGCGGGCTCGCAGCAGGAGGGCTCGCAGCACACCGGCTCACAGCAGGCGGGCTCGGCACAGGCCGGTTCGGCACAAGCGGGCTCGCAGCACACCGGCTCACAGCAGGTGGGTTCGCAGCAAGTGGGTTCGCAGCAGGTCGGCTCGCAGCAGCCACGACCCAGCATACGGTCCAACAGGTGGAACGCCTTGGCTTCGCCAGCGCTGGTACACAGCGCCAAGGCGAAGGCGGCAAGAATCAAACGACGCTTCATGGGGAGGGCTCCTTCAAACGAAAAACAGGCACACTGTTCGCAAACGGCGAGAACATCCCGCCGGGAACATTCGTGTCATGCGCACGATTTCTTGCTCTTCGTATCGACTGCCCCCATCGGCGCAATTAGCCCACCATCTCCAATTCCACAGGCAAGAGTTCTGCTGGCGACTCGGGTGATAGCTAGCACTCGCTTTGTCGCGGTTCTAGGGGGGATTGCCGTGGTCGGACCGGCCGATCAGCCGGCGAACTCGGCAAAAGCGGCACATCCGTCAGCCGGCACACGCCGCATGTCGACAGCGTTATTCTCGGCGAATACGATAAATGCTTTCACCGCTGGCGCGTTGGCAGGGCATGGCGCGGATCGGGCTGGCGGCTCTTCTTGGCACTCGCTGCATCTGGAACTTATCGCATGAAGTCGGCTTCGCGTCGGCCCGTTTCGCAGGGATTGTTCTGGCTCGCGTCCATCCTATTCTTCACGTCCGGCGCCACCGGCTTGGCCTATCAAGTCATTTGGTTCAAGCGCTTTGCGCACGTGTGGGGAAGTTCGAGTCTGGCTTTCGCTTCGGTGGGCGCGTCGTTTTTGTTTGGACTGGGCCTTGGCGCCTACTTGATTGGCCGATACGCCGATTATTTCGACCGCCCACTGCGCTGGTACGGCGTCTGCGAATTGGCGATTGGCGCGCTTGCGCTCGTCATACCGTTTGAGATTCAGTTCCTTATCGAGGCGTCGGCCAACTTCTATTCGCAACTGCCGGACGATCCCTTGTGGCGTTATCTGGTGCAGTTCGCCGTGACGCTCCTGGTGGTGGGGCCGCCTTGCATTTTGATGGGCGGCACGTTGCCGCTGCTGATTCGGCAACTCACGGCCCGCGATGGCTCGATCGATCAGGCGACCGGCTGGCTGTATGCGATCAACACATTTGGCGCCGCGTTTGGCTGCTACATCACGGGCTTTCACTTGCTGGCCGCGTTTGGCCTGTTTTGGACGAACATCGGCACGGCCGTCGTGAACCTGCTGATCGGCGTGGTGGCGGTGGCGTACAGCATGCGGATAGCGGTTCACCGTCAGGAGAAGCCGACGTCGTTGGCCGATTCGCCAGCCAATGCCGCCTTGGGGGTGAATTGGTCGATGGTGGGTTTGTATCTGGCAGTGGCATTATCGGGGCTGGGCGCTCTAGTGCTGGAAATGACCTGGAGCCGACAACTGGCGCTGGCGATGGGTGGCTCGACCTATGCCTACAGCTCCACGCTATTCGTGGTGCTGGTGGGGATCGCGCTGGGAAGCCTGATCTTTCACGTCGCGCTGCGGCCGGCGGCCTCGCGGCCGTGGCTGCCGGTGGCGGTGATCGGCATGTTGGCGGTCTCTTGCCTGGCGGGGCATTGGTCGCTGCCGGCGCTGTCGGTCATGATGGGCGAAAACGTCAAGCTGCGAACGACGCCAGCGGGCAACGCGCTGCTTTGCAGCGGCGCGGCGATGTGGCTTGAGCTATTGCCGTCGATCGCGATGGGGATTTTGTTTCCGCTGTTCGTGCATCTGACGCGTGAGAGCGCCGCCGCGGTGGGGCGCACCGTCGGCGATGTGTATGCCTGGAACACGCTGGGTTCGATTGCCGGGGCTTCGCTGACCGCCGTGCTGCTGTTTCCAATCCTTGGCACGGCGGGCGCCGTGGCCTTGGCGGTGGCGCTGTACGTGCTCGCGCTGTTGCTAGTGCTGCCGATCGGCAGTTGGGCGGAGCGGGGCCTGGCGCTGGGCTGCCTCGCGGTCGGCGCGGTGATCGTGTTTTGCATTCAGTTGCCGCAAGACCCCATGCTCACCAACATCGGCATGTATATGTACGGCGTTCAGGAGGAGCGGATGCAGGCGATGAAAGGGGTTTACTTTGCAGAGGGAGCGTCGAGCAATGTGTTCGTCACTCGGGTGGGTTCAAAGCAGGCCAGCCTGCGGGTGAACGGCAAGGTCGACGCCAGCGACGGTCTCGATATGCAGACGCAACTCGGATTGGCGTATTTTCCGCGGTTGCTGAATCCCACCGCCAAGGAAGTGCTGGTGATCGGTTTTGGCTCGGGCACCACGTCGGGAACGAGTTTGTTGTTTCCTGATACGCAAGTGACTTGTTGCGAGATTGAGCCGGCCGTGTATCGAGCATCGGAGCAGGGCATCTTTGATCACATCAACCATCGCCCCTACACCAAAACGCTGAGTTACCTGCTCAAGGAGTTTGAGAAAAACAATCCGGGCAAGGCGCCTAGCGCGGAAGAACGCGCCGAGATGGAGCGACAGGCGCGGTTTCGCGTGATCTTTGGCGACGGCCGCAGCACGCTGCAAGGCTCGAACAAGAAGTATGACCTGGTGATTTCGGAGCCATCGAATCCTTGGTTGGCGGGGGTCTCGAACCTGTTCACCAAGGAGTTTTTTGCGGCGGCCCGCAAACATTTGAATCCGGGGGGCGTGTTGGCCCAATGGATTCAGACTTACAACTTCACGCGCGACGATTACATGATGATCGTCCGCACGCTACTCACCGAGTTCAAACATTGCGGCATGGTCAAGTTGGCCAACGGCGCCGACACCATTCTGCTGGCGTCGAATGAGCCGCTGACGCCGACACAGGAAGGGATCGCCGCGCTGCAAAAGTTGGTCGACGCGAACCCCGAGATTTCGCAGGACTTGAAAGCGTGGTTCACGACCACTGATCTGCGGCTATTGCTGCTCCGTTTCTACACGGGAGACGAGCGTACGCTGGTGGCGGCGATCGAGGACGCGCCGTCGCAAGTGATCAACGAAGACCTGAACTTGCGGTTGGAGTTCGATGCGCCAACGCACCTGTTTCAACAATTGCCGCCAGAAAACGCCGCTCGCGAGTGGGTGAGCAAAGAGATTCAAAGCGACGCCTGGACGCAACAGTTGGCCAGTTCGGTGGGCATTGAAACGAACTCGCCGGAATATCACATCCTGCAGGCCGAGCAGGAGGTACGCGGCACACAGGACGCCAAGCTGTCGGTCGACGCGAAACGCGCGCTGGTGGACAAGGCGATACGGCACTACCAGGACGCGATCTCGCTCAAGCCCGATCACAGCGAGGCGTATCGCGGCATCGCGCAGATGTACTCCGCCAAGCGGGAGCACGACAAGGCGGTTGCGGTGCTGCGCGACTTATTGAAGAAGCGTCCACGCGATACGGCGGCCCTGGCGCTAATGGCCGAGCAACTGGTGTTGGCAAAACAGCCGCAGGAGGCGATCGACGCGCTCACAGAGTTGGTGAAGATCGAGCCCAAGCGGCGAGAAACGCTGGCGCGCCTGAGCAATTTATTGGTCGAACAGAAGCAGCAAGGCAAGGCCATCGCGCCCTTACAGGAATTGGTGGAACTGGAACCGCAGAATGCCGAAGCGCAGGGACAATTGGCGGACGTGCTCCTGACCCAAAAACGGGCCACGGAAGCGATTCCGCACTTGCGCAAGGCGCTGGAGCTGCGCCCCTTGAGCCAGAACGACCCAACCAAACCGGCGCCCCCCAATATTGTCTGGGCCAACAACCTGGCCTGGGTGCTGGCCACCCATCCCGACGCCGCCCAGCGCAACGGCGCCGAGGCGTTGCGCTGGGCCGAGGAGGCGTGCAAGGCGACCGGCTACAAGCTGGAATTCCTTGATACTTTGGCGGCCGCGCACGCCGAGGCGGGGCAATGGGATCAGGCGATCAAGTACTGCGAGCAATTCCTGAGCCAAGCGCAGATCTCGCGGCCTGACCTGGTCGACGCGGCGCGCTCGCGCCTGAAGCTATATCAAGCGCATCAGCCGTACCGCGAAAGCTGATCGCCGACTTGGTATCTTGATGGCACAGGCGACCACGCCGCACGGAGCGGCGACAGTCCGCTTTTGTCACTCGAAGAGTTGTGCCGCAGCATGTCGCCCGCGTCGCCTCCTCAAATCATGTTTGTGACCGGCGCGGCCAGCGGCATCGGCCGCTGCCTGGCAGGGCGGTTGCTGGCGGCCGGTCATGCGCTGGTGCTGACGGGCCAAGACTTGCCGACTTTGGAGGCCATTGCCGCTGCGGACCGCTGGCCAGCGAATCGTGCGCACCTGCGCGAGTTGGATGTTCGCGACGTGGAACGCTGGCGCGCGTTGATCGACGAGACGCTGGCTCGGTTCGGGAGGCTGGATGTGCTCTGGAACGTCGCGGGCGTGATTCAGCCCGGCTACGTGCATGAGTCGAATCCCGAAGCTGTGTCGCTGCATATCGATGTGAACGCCAAGGGGGCCATGTTCGGCAGTCAGATCGCCGCTTCGCGGATGGTGCAACAGGGATACGGGCACATCGTGAACATTGCCTCGCTGGCCGCCTTAGCGCCGGTGCCGGGGATCGCGCTATATACGGCGTCGAAGTTCGCGCTGCGAGGGTTTTCGCTCGCGCTGGCCGAGGAATTGCGGCCGCATGGCGTGGCGGTGACCACCGTTTGCCCCGACGCAGTGCAGACACCGATGCTCGACTTGCAGATCGATTATCGCGAGGCGGCCTTGACCTTTTCCGGTAGTCGGCAGCTAACCGTCGACGAAGTGTGCGACGTGTTGACCGGTCGGGTGCTGAGCCAGCGGCCGCTGGAAGTGACGCTGCCGCGTTATCGAGGCTGGATGGCGAAGCTCACCAGTCTGTGGCCCGGCATTGCGCGGCGCGTGGGATCGCGTCTGGACCGGCAGGGGCTGGCGCGACAGGCGAAGTACAAAGCGCATCGCGACAGTTAACCAACTATCAACGAACGAAACTACTACGACCTGGCGACGAGTGACAATGCTTCCATTAGATGGTGTGCGCGTTCTTGATCTCTCGATGCTCTTGCCGGGACCGCTCTGCGCGCAGATTTTGCGCGACTTCGGCGCGACGGTGACAAAGATCGAACCACCCTATCCGGGCGATTACATGGCGCTGTGGCCGCCCATGGCGGGCCCGGTATCGGCCACTTATCTGGCGGTGAATCGCGGCAAGCAGATCATGTCGCTCAACCTGAAAGACGCCGAAGAGCGAGAGCGCTTTTACGAGTTGGCGCGCGGCGCCGATGTGGTGGTCGAAGGGTTTCGGCCGGGAGTTATCGACAAGCTGGGCATTGGCTACGCGCGACTGGCGGAGTTGAACCCCGGCATCATCGTATGCAGCATCTCGGGCTATGGCCAAAGCGGGCCGTACGCGCAGCGCGGCGGGCACGATCTGAACTATCAGGCGCTGGCCGGGGTGCTCTCCATCGCGGGCGATCAGGCGCTCCGCCCGCCGAATCCACGGCTGCAAACGGCGGACACCGCGGCCGGATCGTACGCGGCGGCGATGCTGATCTTGGCGGCGCTGCTGGAACGGCAAAAGACGGGGCGGGGACGGCATTTGGATGTGAGCATGTCGGAGCAGTTGTTGCCGCTGGCGACGACGCTGCATGCCGCGGCGCAGGCCGAGCAGCGCGATCCGGCCAGCGACGCCGAGTTGCTCAGCGGCGGCGCGCCGTGCTACCGCATCTATCGCACGAAAGATGGCGGGCAAATCAGCGTGGGGGC
>JAIBBY010000038.1 GCA_019694455.1 Pirellulales bacterium | reverse complement strand
GGGTGTGGCGGTGGCTACGGAGGCGGCAGTGCCGGCGGGTATGGCGGGGGTGGTGTTGGCGGCGCGGGGGGGCGGCCGGGAGGTTACGGCGGATTTGAGGGAGGACGGCCCGGCGGCTTTGAAGCGGGTCGACCGGGAGGATTTGGGGTCGAAGCGGGGGGATTTCGGCCACCGTCGTTCGAAGGGGGAGGCTATCGACCGGGTGGCTTCGAACCCTACCACATGCAACCGGGCGAGTTCGGTGGGAGCCGACCGGGTGATCGGAACGCCGGCCGCGGCGCGCTGGAACACCGCAATCTGCCGACCGACTTTGGCGTTGGCCGGCCACTCGATCGGCCGGCGGATTACATGGCGCGCGGCAACCGCACACGGCCGCTGGAGCCTGGCTGGGCCGGTCAGCGTGGTGATCAGGTGCGGCGCGATTTCAATCAGTTCAATTTTTACAATCGCGATTGGTACACGCGGAATCCGGGGGCCTGGTACGCGGCGGGTTGGCGATCTGGGTATTGTTGGCGCTGGGCCACCTGGCCCGCGCTGGGGACCTGGTTTGGTTGGGGCGGCGCGGCGCCGATTTATTACGACTATGGCAACACGATCGTTTATCAAGACGATCAGGTGCTCGATAACGGACAGCCGATCGCCACGGCCGACGAGTATTATCAACAAGCGTCGGATTTGGCGCAATCGCCGGCAAACGAGCCACAGCCTGCCGATCAGCCCGCAGCCGGAGACGAATGGACACCGCTGGGGGTGTTTTCTCTGGTGCAGGGGGAGCAGACCAACTCGTCCGCGCTGTTTCAATTGGCGGTCAACAAGTCGGGCGAGATCGCGGGCAACTACAGCGACGTGCTGAGCGGCAGTACGCTGCCGGTGCATGGCGCGGTCGATTCCAAGACGCAGCGCGCGGCTTGGACCGTGGGCGACAACACGACCACCGTGTATGAGACCGGCATCTACAATCTGACAAAGGAGCAGACGCCGGTGCTGGTTCACTTTGGCAAGGATCGCACGCAACAGTGGTTGCTGGTACGGATGCAGCAACCCGAAGATGGCGATACGGGCCAGTGAATCGAACTCGGGGCCGCGAGCAGGCCACTTAGGACGGCGCGGCGTTTCTTTGCTGTTTAGCTGGCCTTTGCCCGCCGCGTGGTTTAGCATCGTCCGCTGGTTGTTTGGCGAGCGCGATCAATCCGCGAGGCCGCCTGCGTTCAATTCTATTCAGTTGAGGGAGAAATTGCTTCGATGTTCATTCGCAAATTGTTTGCCGCGCTCGTGCTGTGGTCCGTCATGGCCGCTCTTCCGTGTTGGGCGCTAGCGGGGGACAAGCCCGCAACGCAGGCCGAGCGGTTGGGTTTCCCGGCCGGCAAGCGCGTGCTGATTTTGCACGCCGACGACATTGGCATGTGCTACGAAGCGAATGAAGCAGCCAAGAACTATTTGGGCAAGGGAGAGATTCAATCGGCCGCGATGATGGTTCCGTGCCCGTGGTTCAACGAAATCGCCCACTGGTACAAGGAGAACCCGCAGCACGACATGGGGCTGCATCTGGCGATGAACAGCGAGTGGACGTGGTATCGCTGGGGACCGGTGGCGCCGAAATCGGAGGTGCCCGGCATGGTCGATCCGGATGGTTACTTGTGGGACGACACGATCAAGACGGCGATGAAGGCGCCCGCGCAGGAAATTGAAAAGGAGATTCGCGCCCAGATCGAGCGCGCGCTGTCGCGCGGCATTCGCCCCAGCCACATCGACACGCACATGGGCACGCTCTATGCGCGGCCGGACTACACGGCGGTGTACTGCAAGCTGGCCGAGGAGTACCACATTCCGGCGATGGTCATCGAACCGTCGCCCGCGGTGATCGAGAAGTTCCGCCAGCGCGGCGTGCCGCCGACGGAGCAGATGAAGCAGATTCTTAGCAATTACAAGTTGCCCAAGCTTGACGACTTCGACTCGGTTCCGGAAGGCAAGACGTATGAGGAGAAGCGCGACAAGTTTTTTGAACAGGTTCGCGGACTGCGGCCGGGCATCACGGAGATCATTTTTCATCCATCGACGATGACGGAGGGGCTGAAGCACATCACCGGCTCGAACCAGCAGCGCGCCTGGGAGGCGGAGATGTTCTCCGACCCGGTGGTGAAGCAATTCCTGGCGAGCGAAGGGATCATATTCACAAACTGGAAGGAGTTGATGAAGCGCTGGGAGGAGCGTGAGGGGAAGAAGTAGCCTATTGGCGGCACACGCATTTACAGTTGAATTAATGCACTACCAGATTCTTGCTGCCAAGAGTTAGATTCTCGGAACCCTCGACGGTCTCCCAATCGACGTCGAAAGCATCAGCAACGCAATGCCCGACAGCCCCCAGAACACGAATACGAAAAACGGTCGCACACGCGCAACGCCCTCCTGCGGGATGAACACAAAATCGACCCACTTTCCGGCAATATGCATCGGAAACTCGGCGAAGCGATAAAGTCGTGAGTCCAGCGGCAATATCGGCAGATTTGGTAACTCTATGTTCCAATACGGAATGCTAAATGGGCGACCATCAGTGACCCATGGAAGAACTGCGAGCAATACTGATATGCTTCCCAACACGCCGAGGATCACACGCGCGCCTAGAGCACTTCTGCGTCCACTTGTATCACATGGAATCGCGCTATACACGTTTTCTTTGTCGCTCATGGCCTATCCTTCGCACGCCAGCCCGCGGTACCACTCTTCAAGGACCTTCCCCACGCTTGACTTTTTATCATCGCTGCGTGGATCAGCTTCGCCGTTACGCATGATCCAGAGAGCGGCGTAATAGAGTTCCTTGCTAATTGGAATTTCGCCGCGCATCAGTCGATGAGGTCCATGAGTTCTTGGGCCAAGAGCGCCACCGGTCCGCTTTCTTGATTGCACATGACCGCCACCGCGCAGCCGCGTTCTGGACAAAGCAATAGGAACGTTGAGACCTTGGGCTGTCCGCCCGAGTGGAACACGCGGCGGGGCGAATGCTCTTGGTCGATGAAACAGCCCAGCCCCGACTCGGTGGTTTCGCCGGCGTTGGTTTGCTGCGGCGTCCACATGCGTTCGAGCGTTTCGGCGGAGACCAGCTTGCCGCTCTGGTAGGCGATGCCAAACCGCGCCAGATCGACGACGCTGCCGCACCAGCCGCCACCGGGCAACTTGTTGGTGACGTTCACCATGAACGAGTTCAAGAGCTTGCGGCCGGGGCCACGGCGATAGCCGGCCGCGCGGTGCGGAATGATCGTGTCGGGATTGTCGGGCTGAATGGTTTTTACGCCGGCGGGTTGGAGGACGTATTGTTGGATGTATTCGGCATAGGGCATGTCCGACGCGCCCTCAATGGCGCAGCCCAGGAGGTTGTAGCCGTAGGTGGAGTACGAAAACCTGTCGCCGGGTTCGAACAGCAATTCGTCGTCTTGAAAGATCGCCAGTCCATCGGCCACGTTGCGATAGTTGGCCACGCTGCGCATCTCGCGACCACGATAGTGCCGAATGCCGCTTTGGTGTTTAAGCAAATTTCTGGCGGTTACGGGCCATTGTTTTTTGGGGAAGGCAGGAACGTATTTTTGGATGGGCGCATCGAGATCTAGCTTGCCTTGTTCGGCCAGTTGCATCGCGGCGACGGCGGTGAGCATTTTGGAGATCGAAGCGAGGCGGTACACGGTGTTCTCCGTGGCGGGCACGTCGTTCTCCAGATCGGCGAGGCCGTAGCCTTTGGCGAGGACGAGGGCATTGTCGTCGACGATGGCTAGCGAGAGTCCTGGAATGAGTTGGCTCTCCATGAGCGCGGTGACTTTGTCGTCGGCGGCTTGCGCGATATCGACGGCGACTGGCTCCGCCGCCGGGCAGCGGAGCGCGGCGCACAGCAACATGACGAGAAGCAAGACTCGCAATTTGGCGTAGTGTGGAAACATGGAGTCCTCGCTGAATGTTCGGGGTGTTCGCCGCGCCGTGATTGTAGCCGGGAAATCGCGACGGTTCCTTGATCTGCTACCTTCTGGCGACCTGGCGATGGCTGGCGTAGTAAACTGACTGTCACCGCGGGAGCCTGTGGAACGACAGCGACGAAGCCCAGTAGGGACCAGCTAACCGACGATGCGCGCCGCGAAGCAAGAGCCACATACGCCAACCCCAGTGAGCGAGGTGACCGACGCCGCGCTGCTGGCCGCCGCGCAGGTTTATTTGGAGCGGCAACTGGCAGGGGACGCCTCGGGAGGGGCCCCGGCGGAGGCGTGGCAGCGGTTTTACGAACTGTATGGACCGTTGATTCGACGCTTTACCTTGGCCTGCCAAGTGCCGAAGAGCGAGGTGGATGATTGCGTGCAGGATGTGTTTCGCACGGTGATCGTGGCGCTACGCGAGTTCAAATACGATCCGGAGCAGGGACGTTTTCGGAGCTGGCTCTTTTCGGTCGTGCGTTCGCGGGCGACCGATTTGGTGCGGCGCCGGCTGCGGCGGGCGGCGCGGCGATTCGCGCCCAAGGCCGACGCAAAGTCGTGGGACGCGGCGGTCGACCCGGTCGAGACGTTGGAACGCCGCTGGCGCCAAGAAGTGGTGCATGCGGTGGTGAAGCAGTTGCGCGAGCAGGTGTCGCCGCGCAGCTTTGAGGTTTTTTATCTGCGGTCGATCAAGGAACTGTCGGTCGCGGAAACGGCCGCCAAGCTCGGGTCGACGCCCGAGAAGGTTCGCTATCGTCACCACCGCATGGTGCGCAAGTTTCGCGAGCTGTACTTTTTGTACACGGGCGAGCCGCTCGATGCGAAGTAGCCGATCGCGGGCGCCAGCGCTACTCGGCGGACGCCAGCGCTTTGAGCGCGGCGAGCACCTGCTCGTCGTGGCCGTCGACCTTCACTCGCTGCCAGACCTTGGCTACTTTGCCGGTGGCGTCGATCAGAAAGGTGGAGCGCTGAATGCCCATCGACTTTTTGCCGTACATGTTCTTTTCGCGCCAGGCGCCGTACTTTTCGGCCACCTTGTGATCGGGATCGGAGAGGAGAGGGAAGTTGAGGCTGTATTTGTCGCGAAACTTCTCGTGACTGGCGAGCGAATCGGCGCTGACTCCGAGCACCGTGGCGCCGAGCTTTTGCAGCTTCTTTTCGGCGTCGCGAAAGGCGCAGGCCTGGCGGGTGCAGCCGGGCGTGTCGTCCTTGGGGTAAAAGTAGAGCACCACCGGAGCGCCTTTGAGGCTGGACAACTTGACCTTTGCGCCGTCATCGGCGGCCAGCGTGAAATCGGGCGCCTTGGCTCCCACTTCGACCCAATCGGACATATCTTCGCACCTCGATGCTGAGCAATCAGATCATTCCGGCGGGCATTATAGCGGGGGAGACGCGGTCGTGGATGGGGCGAACGGGGGCCAACGTCGCGGCGTAATCGGAACGGCCCCTTTAGAAACCATTGCGAGTGCGAAAAAATTCACGAACTTTGCTGCCGGTTGTGGCGTCTAGCAGGAGACTGGCAAGCGACGATTGGGAATAAAGCCGCGATGGCTTTCTTCCCCAGAATGCTCGTGTGGGTACAATTGTTGCGGAACTAAGTGGCGCAACTTTCACATCGAAAGGATGGCCCCTGGAGGGTAAAACCATTAACCGAACTCTGACCAGCACGGCGTCTCCTGTTGCCACTTCCTCTTACTCTAGTCTTGAGCTCGCCCAGGCGGCCGCACGCACCGCAGAAGACAATCGCGGCCGCGACATCTTGGTGCTGGACGTCCGCGAGCTGACCCCGATTTTCGATTATTTCGTCATCGCGACGGGCAGTAGCCGCCGGCAACTGCACGCGATTGGGGACGAGATCGATCGGGTGTTGGCCCGCGAGTATCGACAGCGCCGCATCGGGATCGAGGGCTATGAAGGCAGCCGCTGGATCTTGATGGACTACGGCGATGTGGTCGTGCATTTGTTCGACGACGAAGCGCGCGATTATTACAGCCTCGATCTCTTATGGTCGGGCGCGAAGCGCGTGCCTGTGGAAGGCAATCCGCCCGCGCTGAAGGCCGTTTAAGTTCGGGGCCACATTGTGGAAGCGAAGTGATGGCCGCGGCGACGGTCGCCGCCGGCCCACGATGGGCTTGTTCTCGCTTCTTGTCTTATCCCCTTGCGACCGGGCGCGGCGCAGGTGTAATCTGCGCGGCGATATTGATACCTGGGAAGCGAAAAGTCGCATGAATTTATTGGAAGAGATTCGCCTGCGGTTCGAGCCGGCGCTGGCGCCGATGGCGACCGATGTGGGCGCGCTGCTGGATTTGATCCGGCCGAGTCAGGACGCGAAGTTTGGCGACTATCAGGCGAACTTCGCGATGCCGTTGGGCAAGCAACTTGGTCGGCCGCCGCGTGAGATTGCCCAGCAGATTGCGGAGCAGGTCAAGCTCGACGACCTTTGCGCGGGTCCGCCTGAGATCGCCGGGCCGGGCTTCATTAATGTGCGACTGTCCGACACGTTTCTTTCGAGCGCGCTGGCGAGCGCCTTTGTCGATCCGCGTTTGGGGGTGCCGCAGGCGAGCGATCCAGGGGTGTACATCGTCGATTACTCGGCGCCGAATGTGGCCAAGCCGATGCACGTGGGGCATATCCGCTCGACGGTGATTGGCGACGCGCTGGCGCGAACGCTGCGGTTTCTGGGACACCAGGCGATTGGCGACAATCACATTGGCGACTGGGGGACGCAGTTCGGCATGATCTTGTACGGCTACAAGAATTTTCGGGACGAGGCGGCCTATCGCGAACACCCCGTCGCCGAGTTGGCGCGGCTGTACCGGCTGGTGAATCGGCTGGTCGAGTTCTACGACGCGCGGGGGGCATTGCCCGAACTGGAAGCCAAGCTGCGCGCGGCCGAGGTTGCCTTGACGCAACTGGCGGAGCCCGACGCCAAGAAAGCGGCCAAGGAAAAGCGGCGGCTGGAGACGCGGGTGGTCGAAGCGCGCGAGGCGCTGGACGCCGCGCAGAGCAAGGTGACGGCGGTGGAGGCCGACATCGTGCTCGACCGATTGGCGAAAGAGCATCCCCAGATCGGCGAAGCGGTGCTGGCGGAAACAGCCAAGCTGCACGCTGGCGACGCGGAGAATCGGCAGTTGTGGGAGGAATTTCTGCCCGCCTGCGAGGAAGATATCCATCGCATCTACCGGCGGTTGGGTGTGACCTTCGACGAGTCGCTGGGGGAGAGCTTTTATCACGACCGCCTGCAAGGGGTGGTCGACGACTTGAAGGGGCGCGGCATCGCGGCGCCCAGCGCCGGCGCGATGTGCGTCTTCAACGAGGGCTATGAAACACCGTTCTTGATCCAGAAGCAGGATGGCGCGTACTTGTACGCCACGACCGATCTGGCGACGATCCAATACCGGATGCAGCGCTGGCGGCCACGGGGCGCGTTGTACGTGGTGGACCACCGGCAAGGTTTGCACTTTGAGCAACTCTTTGCCACCGCGCGGCGCTGGGGTTACGACGCAATTGAACTAGTGCATGTGAGTTTTGGCACGGTGCTGGGAGACGACGGGCGGCCATTCAAGACGCGCGCCGGCGACACGGTGGGGCTGGAAGGGCTGCTCGACGAGGCCGTGAGCCGCGCGTATGAGATTGTGCGTGCCAACGACGAGGGTAAGCCGGTCGGCGCCGAACTAAGCGAACCGGAGCGGCGCCAGGTGGCCGAGCGGGTGGGCATTGGCGCGCTCAAATACGCCGATCTGTCGCAGAACCGCACGAGCGATTACGTCTTCAGCTACGACAAGATGCTGGCCATGAACGGCAACACGGCGACGTATATGCAATACGCGTACGCGCGGGTGCGGAGCATCTTCGCCAAGGGGAACATCGACATCGAGGCGCTGCGACGGTCGCCAGGGACCATCTTGCTGACCAGTGAGGCAGAGCGGGCGCTGGGATTGGAGATCTTGCGGTTTCCCGAGGCGCTGGCGGCGGTCGTGGCCGATTATCGCCCCAATCAACTTACGTCGTACTTGTTTGAGCTAGCGAACAAGTACTCGACGTTCTTTGAGCAGTGCCCGGTGTTGCGCGCCGAAAGCGACGCGCTGCGCACCAGCCGGCTGATGTTGTGCGATTTGACGGCGCGCGTCATCCAGCAGGGTTTGGCGCTGTTGGGCATTGAGGTCGTCGAGAAGATGTGACTGGCCGCGTCATGGCTGGGGCGCCATTAGAGCCAAGCGCGGAGCGCGTAGGCTAGTCGATCGATCCAGCGCTGCCAGCGGGTGCGGCGAGCCACGTCGTCCAGCGTGACGCGCTGGCTATGCAAGATCTCATTTTCGCAGATCTTTTTGAGTTCGGCGGCGAAGGCCGGGGAGCGAATCACCGCCAGAAACTCGTAGTTGATTTCCAGGCTACGGGGATCGAGGTTGCAAGAGCCGACGATGCTCCACTGATCGTCGACCACCATCGCCTTGCTGTGCAACATGCAATTGACGCGTTCGTAGATTTCGATGCCACGCTTGAGCAATTTGGAGTAGAGATGTCGCAAGGCGTATTGCACCAGCTTCACGTCGTTGTCGTGCGGCACCACCACGCGGATGCGCACGCGACGGCGCCGCGCGGCTAACAGCGCCCGCAGCACCCGGCCAGCGGGGATGAAGTAGGCCATCGACAAGAGGATTTCGCGCCGTGCGACGCGCATCGCGCGCGAATAGACGCGGGCGGCGCGACTTTGCTTGAAACCGGGTCCGCTATCGAAGAAGCGAATGCTCTCGGCTTCGGGCGAGAGGACGCCACGGCGATAGGCGCGCGACGGGATGCGATTCAGTTGATGCTCCTCGCGACGCCAAGAGCGGTGAAAGCTTTCGGCTACGTCATGCGCTTGCGGACCGACTAGCCGCACATGCACGTCGCGCCAGCCAGCCGAGGTGGGCAAGTTCGCCGCGCCGCCTGCTTGCAGCGCCTCGACCGGGTCGATCAGGTTCATTCCGCCAAAGTAGGCCGCGTGTTCGTCGACAATCAGCAGTTTGCGATGATTGCGGCGATTGAGTAGCCGCCACGATCTTTGACGAAAGAGACTGTCCCAGATTGTTTGATGCACATGCACCTTAACCCCCGCCGCGGCCAGTTCCCCAAAGAAGGCAGCCGAAGTCGCCTGGCTGCCAATTGCGTCGTAGATGACTCGCACATCGACGCTGGCCTGAGAGCGTTCGATGAGGGCGTTGGCCACTGCACGGCCCGCCGAGTCGTCGGAGAAGATATAGGACTCGAGCCAGATACGATGCTGGGCGGAGCGTATGTCGGCGAGCATGGCGGCCAGCAACGGCTCCAACTCGACAAAGAGCCACAACTGCGCGCCGGCGACCTCGACCCGCGGAGGGGAAAACGCCGCCGCCGGCTGTTGCTGCGCATTGTCGACACAAGGATCGACGTTCATATCGCCATCCTAGCAGCCGTGCTGACTGGCCAGTGAACCACCGATCGAGTTGGCGGCAATCGACAAGCTAAGGCGATTGAAACTACGAAAGTCGCCACGGGGCGCGGTATTCGTAGGTCAATAGCGCGTTGGCCGCGGCGTCGTCGAGGCACTCTTGACGCGCAGCGTCCCAGCGAATTTTGCGCCCCGTCTTATAGGCGATATTGCCCAAGAGCGTGACGCTGGTGGAGCGATGCCCAACCGCCACCGGGCAATTGGTCGGCTGCCGCGACTTGACGCAATCGAGGAAATTGCGGGCGTGCAGTTCATCGCCAATGGCGCCTTGCTGGCGGAACTCCTTCCGCGCCAATTGCCGCGACTCGCCTTGTTTGCGATTTGCCTCGCGGGCGATAGGGCTTTGCGCCGCCAACTCCTGGGTGCGCACGCGCTCGGGGACGATCTCGATGGAGTTCTGGCGGTAGTACAATGTGCCTTCGCTGCCGCGAAATTCGAGATCGCAATCGCGCGGATTGCTGGCGGCGGCGTTGCCGTTGTACTGCGAGAAGGTGACCAGCGTCCCGCCCGGATACTCCCAGACCACTTCCATGGTGTCGGGAATTTCGCGATTGTCTTGCACCACATAGTTGCCGCCGCTAGCCACGACGCTGGTGGGCGCGTCTTGCCCCAGCGCCCATTGAATCAGGTCGAGGTAGTGAGTGCCCATATTGGTGAGCTGTCCGCCGGAGTAGTTCCAGAACCAGCGGAACTTGTAGAGGCAGCGATTGGTGTTGAAGGCGACTTGCGGAGCGGGTCCGAGCCAAAAATCCCAGTCGAGGCCGGGGGGCGGATCGCCGTCGGCGGGTTTGCCGATGCCCATCGGCGATTCGTTCACCAGGTGGTAACACTTGGCGACGCTGACCTTGCCGATGGCGCCATCCTGGATCAGTCGGACCATCTCTTGAATTAAGGGTGAGGAGCGGCGCTGGGTGCCCATCAGCGTGACGCGCTTCGTTTCTTCGGCGACCTCGACCATGCGCTGGCCTTCGGCGATGGTGAGGCTGAGGGGCTTCTCGACGTAAACATCCTTGCCGGCGCGGCAGGCGTCGATGAATTGCAAGGCGTGCCAATGATCGGGGGTGGCGATCACCACGGCATCGACATCGGATTGCGCGAGCAACTCGCGATAGTCGCGATAGATGCGCGGCTTGCCGCCGGCCTTGCTTTGGGCCGCGAGCGCATAGGGTTCGTACACGTCGCACAGCGCGACTATCTCGGCATCGGGCTGCGGCAGAAACGCGCTTAAGACCTGATCTCCCCGGTTGCCAAGGCCGACAAAGCCCATCCGTATCTTGCGATCGCTGTCGGCGGCGCGGGCAGTAGTGGCCAAGGCGCCAAGCGCGGCGGCGCTGGCGGTGAAAGCGCGACGGCTGATAGGGTTACTCATGACTGGTTGTTTCTCCCATGGGCTTATTCATCGTGGCACTGAGCTTGAGCCTGCGAAATTACTTTCGAGCCGCGTCAGCATTAGCACTCCGCTGGTCGGCCGGTTCCTTTCTCGCGCAGGCCACAATCATGGCTTGCTGCGCGGCCTGAGGCGATCGCCACGCGGTTGAGAATAACCGCAATGCGGACACGTGGCCAATCTTTTGCGGTATCGCCACCGGCTCGCGGCGGACAGAATCAGTTAACCGCTTGAGGACGAACATTCCGGTACGCCGCAACCAACTTTCATTACACTTTTTGTCGCAGTCATTTATGACGTCGGTGGTGCAGATGACCAAGGTGCTCGTCGAGCGGCCGGAAGTTAGGCCGCTGGCCGCCGCGCGCGTGCGTCATTACGCCGGCGAGACTGATATCGACGCCTGGCTCGCGCTGCGCCAGCGGGCCTTTGCGCGCCAGCGCGTGGCGGTGCGGGCCTGGCAGCGCGACGACTTTTGCCGCGAGCTATTGCAGCGACCGTGGTGGTCGCCAGATCGGATGTGGCTGGCGGAGTGGATCAACTCAGGAGAGGCGCCACAATTAGCTGGGGCGGTCACGTTGGCGGAGCGCGGCGCCGGACGACCGGCCGTCCATTGGCTGATGGTCGATCCTCGCGCAAGACGGCGCGGTATTGGCCGGCTATTGATGGCGCTGTTGGAGCAGCGCTGCTGGGACCAAGGGGCACGCCAGATCTGGCTGGAGACGCACCGCCAATGGCAAGGGGCGCTCGCGCTATATGAAGGGCTTGGCTATCGAGAGTGCGCGCCGTAGCAGCCTTGGATTTTCCAATCGACCAGCGATTGCAAATAAATGGGGGGGCGATCGCACAAGCAATGTGTCATGGCCTACGCATTGGCTGGTCGATGCGCGTGATATTCGCGCGAGTGTAGCTTTGCAAACTAAGTGGTTGGAGACGACCTCGCTGCAAGATAGGCGGGAGAGGCGCACTTTGACGGCAGTGTCACGATACTTCCATTGCCTGGTCTTGCTAATCGTTGCAGATTGCGCGATCGCCAGACCTGCGTGCGCGCAGGATGGTCGCGGCGCCGCGCCCTGGCTCGAGTCGGAGATTGAAACCGACCGCGATTCATTCACCCCGGCCACGACCGTGGTCGATCCGGGGCGGACCATCGTCGAATCGTCGTACACGTTCGCCGACAACCGCCACACGGTGGAGACGCACAGCTTGCCCGAGTTGGTGGCGCGTGTGGGCGTGCTCCCCTGGCTGGAACTGCGCTTGGGCTGGAACTGGGAGGTGGGGGGCGCCGGGGGGGCCTTCTCCGACGTGGAATTTGGCGACGAGGACCTGGGAACCGGGGCCGAGTCGGACGTTGAATTCGGCTTGAAGGCGCAGACAACGCGCCAAGCGGACTGGATCCCGGAGAGCGCGGTGTTGATCGAAGGCTTCACACCGACCTATGGCCCAGCGAACGACACCGATCTGACGCTGGGCTACGTGTTTGGTTGGACGCTGCCAAACGGATGGAAGTGGGACAGCGCGATGCGCATGGGGACGGGGAGCGAGCACGATGATCGGTTCAGCACGTGGGCGCCGTCGAGCGTGGTGAAGATTCCGATCGGGGAGCGCTGGAACATCCACTTCGAGTACTTTGGCCTCTGCACGGAGGACAAGGCGGAGGACTCAAGCCGGCATTTCGTCAGCAGCGGTTTCCATTTGTTGCTGACGGAGAATCTGGAAATCGGCACGCGGTTCGGATTTGGCATCAATGGGCAATCGTCGCGATTCTTCAATAATGTGGGGTTGGGCTGGCGTTTTTAGCGGCGATTATGGGGTTTTGCTTGCCGCGCGCCGCGGGGCTCACTAGACTGAGTTCCGCACATCCGTTGGGGGGGTCTATTGCTTCGCGCCCGCGCCGAGCGCGATCTGGCTGCTTCTCAAAGTCGACACCATGCGAATTGCCCTGGTCAATCTGCCGCACGAAGTGCCGGTCGTGCGCCGGTACATGTGTTCTTACAACTCGCCGGTGTTTCTCTTTCCGCCGCTGGAACTAATGTACGTGGCGGCGGTGGCGCGGGAGTGGGGACACGACGACGTCGTGCTGATCGACGCGATCGCCGCGCGACTTGATCGCGATCAGACTTTAGAGCAGCTCAAGCGGTTTCGGCCAGACCTGGTGATCACGATCACCAGTTTTGAGATCTTCGAACCCGACATGCGGACCTTCGCTTGGCTGCGCGCGGAGCTGCCACAGGCCAAGTTCGCCGCGTTTGGCCATTACGCCACCACCTTTCCCAACGAGGTGATGGCGATCGCGAACCTCGATTACGTGTTTCGCGGCGAACCCGAGCACGCCTTCTTTGAGCTGACCGAGGCGCTGAAACAAAACGGGCCGATCGATCGGATCGAAGGACTAACGTATCGCCGCGACGACGGCATGGTAGTTTCGACGCCCGATCGGGCGCGCGACCGGCATATCGACGAACTGCCGCATCCCGATTATTCGCTGGTCGACGTCAGCGCCTACAGCGAGTTTCTGCTGCCGCAACCGTTCGTCATGCTGCAAACGGCGCGGGGCTGCCCTTACACGTGCAATTTTTGCGTGCGCAGCTATGGGCAGAAATTGGGCATGCGCTCGCCCGACAATATCGTGGCCGAGTTGCGGCAACTGGTCGACCGCTACAAGATTCGCTCGTTCCGGTTCATCGACGACACCTTTACGGCGATTCCACAGCGCACGTTGGAGATTTGCGAAAAGATACAAAAGGAGCTGCCGCCCTTGGTGTGGAGTTGCCTGTCGCGAGTCGACACGCTCGACGACGAGCGGGCCAAAGCGCTGCGCGACGCGGGATGCCGGCGGGTGTATCTGGGCATTGAGAGCGGCTCGCAGCGCATTCTGCAACTCTACGGCAAGGACTACGGCGTAGAGCGGATTCGCGAGATTGTGAATATGCTCCGCAAGCGCCATATCGAAGTCGGCGCGTTCTTCATGGTCGGGCATCCCGAGGAAACACACGAAGATTTTCAGCAGACTGGAAAACTGCTGCGGTCGCTGGAATTGGACTACACCACAGTGGGGCAGACCGTGCCGTATCCGGGCACGTCGCTATTTGAGCAATATCGCGACCAGGTTGACTTCTCGCTGTTTCCGTATCGCAACGAGTGGAAAAGCCCGGGGCGCCGCGCCGAATTGGCAAAGTGGGAAGCGGAGTTCTTCCGTAAATCGTATCTTCGTCTGCCGTATGTCGCGCGGCACGCATTGCGGTTTCTCAAATACCCGCGCACGACGCTAGCAGCGGGGCGGGCGCTGGCGCCATATTTTCTCGGCCGCACGAAGAGTTCGACGCGCAGCGAACTGGTTTAGTCGGACAAGCCGCGTCGAAACCCCTTGGCGCCTGCGCGCGATATCGCGCGCGATTTTGGCGCCGCGCCGCACATCTAGCGAGAAAGCGGTGTCGCGCGAGATAATCGGCGCAGCGCAAATCCATTCACATCAAGACGTGACAAAACCATGACGCGAACTCCGTTGTCTCCGGCGGCCTTGGAGCAGTTCCGGCGCGAGGGCTATTGGCTCGAACGCGCGTTGTTCGACGCCGACGAAATGCAAGCGCTGCTGAACTTCGCCCGGCGCGATCCGGCGCTGGCGGCTAGCGCCTATGACCGGCTCGATTCGCAAGGCGCGCGGACGCGACTGGCGCTTTGGAACGAGGCGGACGATGGCCTCTATAGCCTGTTTTCGCGCAGCGGGCGTATCGTCGACCGGATGGAGCAACTGTTGGGAGATGAGGTGTATCACTGGCACACCAAGATGATGCTCAAGGAGCCACGCGTGGGGGGCGCCTGGGAGTGGCATCAGGACTATGGCTATTGGTATCACAACGGCTGTCTGTCGCCCGACCTAGCCAGCGCGCTGATCGCCGTCGACCGCTCGACGCGCGAGAATGGCTGCTTGCAGGTGTTGCCGGGCACGCAGCGACTAGGCCGCATCGACCATGCGCAGACGGGAGAACAGAAGGGGGCCGATCTGGAACGGGTGGAAGCGGCGCTAGCGCGATTTCCGCTGGTCTACATGGAAATGGATCCGGGCGACACGCTGTTCTTTCATTCCAACTTGCTGCATCGCTCCGACCAGAACCGCTCACCCAACCCGCGCTGGTCGCTGATTGCGTGCTACAACACGCGCACGAACGATCCGTACAAGGAGTCACGGCATCCGCGCTATTCGCCGCTGGAGCGCGTAGCGGACTCGGCAATTCGCAACTGGGCGGCCGCGCACTCGGAGCAGGTCACTCGTTGAGCAAGAGCGCGGCGGCGGCGAGCAATAGGCCGGCGCCGCCCAGCGCGTACATGACCCACATCCAGCGGCGATTTTCCGCAACCAGCGCTTGATAGATGGCGAGTTGCGGCATTTCATTGCGGTCGATGCCTTCGCGGAAAGTCTCCCACAGCTTCCAGGTTTCGGCGAGCGGAGCGCGATCGAGCAGCATTTCGCCATCGGCGATGTCTTGCGACACAATCCGCTCCGAGAAGGGATAAGGGGGCGGATAGAATTGACGATACGCGCCCCAGCCCAGTCCGATCGCGGCCAGCGCCAGACCCACCAACATCAGACCGTGCCGGCCGCTCCAGGCGCTGGCGTCTTTGGATGGCGCCTGCGTCACGGGTTCTAGCTGGGCGAGCCCGCGGATCGTAGGGGTCTCCAACGACTGTCCACATTCGCAGGTCACCAGGATGCCGGCCTGCGAACGATCGACCAGCACATCGCGGCCGCATTGGCAGCGCAACTTATACCGCACTACGGTCACCGACCTGGCCATATTGCCTCGCCAAACCTGGGAATCTTGTCTCTGTCCGCCCGGGATGCCGCGCGTTCTTACACTATAGTCCGCGCAAAGGGGGCTTGGACGGCGTCAGCCTACCGGCGCGACTCCCACCACGGCAATCCGAGGCCCCCATCGACCACCAGGGTGCTGCCGGTGATGTATTCGCTGTCGGGATCGGCGAGAAACAACACGGCTCGGGCGATCTCGTCGGGGCGCGCCATGCGGCCCCAAGGCATTGAGCGGGCGACTTGCGCCAGTTCGGCGTCACTAGCGAATTTTCGCTCGCCCGGCGTGTCGGTCCAGCCCGGATGCACAATGTTGACGCGAATGCGGTGGTCGACCAGTTCAATGGCGGCGGTGCGCGCCATTTGATCGATGGCCGCCTTGGCCATGTTGTAGGCCATGGCGTTGGGAACCGGGCAAATGGCATGGGGCGAGCCGATGACCAGCAGGCAGCCGCGCTCGCGGGCATTATCCGCCTGCGGTTGCGCCAGCATTTGACGGGTGGCGGCCCGTAGCAGATGAAAGGCGCCCCACATGGTGACATCGATGGTGCGGTGAAAGCCCTGCATGTCGGCTTGGTAGAACGCCTCGCGATCGCTGTAGGCGGCATTGGAGACGGCGATATCGAGGCGGCCAAATTCGGCCACTGTATCGGCGACGATGGCCTCCATTCGCGCGGGGTCGGCGACATCGCCCGCGCAGGGGAAAGCGCGGCCGCCTGAGTCGCGAATAGCCGCAGCCACCGCTTCCGCGGCATCGCCGCGAAAGTCGTTCACCGCCACCGCGGCGCCCGAGGCCGCGAGCGCCTTGGCGATTGCCTCGCCGATGCCGCGGCCGGCGCCAGTGACCAGCGCCGTCTTGCCAGCCAATTTCACTTGGCGTCTCCCGTGAGTGAGTGGGATATTGAAGTGTGACTATAGCCGAATCGGTCCACCCGCGAGCGGGGTTTGTGGGCAAGCGACCGGTCGAATAGCTTTGAGTTTACTGATTTCTGGACCATTTCGAGAGCGTTCGTCGCTAATGCAGACCACTTTGCGCTGAGCTTTGCCTCGCGCGATCTCTAGCTTCCATTCTTCGTAGTGCGCGGCGCCGCGTCATAGGACGCAGGCGCGCACACTCTGGTCTGCACTCTCCTACTTTTCCGAGACGGGATATCACCCATGTTGCGTCATTGTTTCTTGGCGATGACGGTTGGCGGCCTACTGCCGGCACTGGCCGCGGGCGAACCGTACGCCGCCGTGCAGGTTTTGAATCGTGGAACGCTGCCGCTGGTGGAGACCGATAGTGTGCAGCAGTGGCGATACATACCCGACTTCATCCGTGGTTCGAGCGTGCATAGCTTGCCGCTTATTTCGTTTCCGGCCGATAGCCCCGCGAACGGCATGGCGGATTGGACCGTCACCCAGTCGGGCAAGATGTGGATCGCGGCGAACTACGACTATCAAGGCAACTCGGGAGGCGGCTGGTTGGAGGAACAAACCACGCGCGACGAGCTGGAAGCGCAAGGTTGGCTCTACCGCGGCGACATGCGGCACGGCAGCGGCGGCCTGTTTCGCTTGTTTGAAAAGCAGGTCGCCGCTGGCGAGCAGTACCACCTGCGGGTTGGCAAGTACACGCCGCCGTGGGCCATCACGGGCACCGCGTTGACCGGCACACTGCCGTCGGCGGCCACGCCTTGGCCCGAATTCGGCCAAGTGGCGGTGGCCGATTTCAACCCGGTTCCGCTCGACGCGTCGCACACGAACTTCGCGGTGATACCAGAGTCGCTACAAGGCGGAACGATTTTCTCCGAGATTCGTCGTCCATCAGGGGCGATCACCGATTTCAAGGCGCTTGCCGACGGCCGTGTGTATCTGGCGGGCTACTGGGGTTACGACGGCAACAGCGAAGGGGACTGGGACGACTACCGCCTGACCTTGCCGCAAATGGAAGCCGAAGGCTGGACCCATTTCGAACAAATGACCGACAAGGATGGCCGCGTGTGGGATGTGATCTACAAGGACTTGCAGGCGGGACAGACATACAGTCTGCGGTTCAACAAATACAGCTCGCCCTTGGTGGTGCTGGCGCCTGTGCCCGAGCCAGGGACGTTGGCGCTTGCATGCATGGGCGCGTGTGGCGTGCTGCTGACGATGCGTCAGCGGCGGCGTCAAACCAATCAGCGTGCCAAGTCCTGACCTGGCGCACGAACGTAGAGCCCATGGACGTCGTTCCCTTCGATCGAATACAAGATTCGATAAACGCGCCCACTGCGCATGCGAAACTGCAAATTACGGACAGTGGTGTCGAATCGACCACTTTCTGGCGCTATGGGAAACCGCTCCGGATGCTCGGCAAGCGCATCCAGGGCCAATGTCAGCGCGTTGTACCAACGAAGAGATCCACCGGGCGATCGAGCTGCGAGCCAATCAAAAATCGCCGTGATATTGCGCTCCGCTTCCGCCGTTAACAACACGCGAAAGCGAGACATGGCTATGGCGACTGCCGTCGGCCGCGCAGCTCGGAATCGAACTCAGCAAACGGTCGCAGTCGTCCTGCCTGGACATCATCGAGACCGCGGCGCACACCTTCAATGACTTCGTAGTCGAACGCCATTTCGGCAGAGCGCTGCGCGACCAAGGCGTGCAGCGCGTCGAGCAAGACGGCGTCTTCTGACAGGTAATGCCCTGCAGCCAATTGATCGGCCAAAAGTTTCGCGATTTCTGGCGGGAATTGATACGACACGGATTTCTCCTCGCAATGATTTTAGTCCAATGCAAGGCGTCTGGCCAACTTGTGGAGCATCGTCAGGCGCTTTCGCGGAACTGCAGTTGGTACAGCCGGCGGTAGAGATCGGAGCGGCGCAGTAGCTCGTCGTGCGTGCCAACGTCCAGTGCGCGGCCCGCGTCCATCACCAACACGCGATCGGCCAAGGCGAGAGTCGACATGCGGTGGGTGATAATGATGGTGGTGCGGTTCTTGGTGAATTGCTCCAAGACGCGGTGGATGAGTTGTTCGCTCTCCAAGTCGACCTGGCTGGTCGCCTCGTCCAAGAGCAGAATCGGCGGATCGCGCAGGATGGCGCGGGCCAGCGCGATGCGCTGCCGCTGTCCGCCCGAGAGCTGACCGCCGCGTGGGCCGACGATCGTCTCGTAGCCGTTTTCGAGTCGCTCTTCGATGAAGCGATGGGCGTGGGCCTGTTTGGCGGCTTCGATCGCCTCTTGCCGAGTGGCGTGGGGCGAGCCGTAGCGGATGTTGTTCAGCACCGTGTCGTCGAAGAGGAGCGTCTCTTGCGTCACCAGCCCGATTTGCGACCGCAGGTCGCGGAGGCGAATTTCGCGCAGGTCGATGCCGTCGAGCCGCACCGCGCCCGACACCGGATCGTAGAATCGCGGCAGGAGGCTGACGAGCGTGCTCTTGCCGCAGCCGTTGGGACCGACAATGGCCAGCGTTTCGCCAAACGGCACGCGCAGGCTCACGTCTTCCAAGACGGGCGTCTCGGCCACGTATTGAAAGCCAATGTTCTCAAACGACAACTCGCGGCAATGGCGATGCAGGCGGCGCGGGCGCTCGGGGTCGCGCACCGCCGGCTCGCGGTCCATGAGCGCGTAAATGCGGTCGCAGGCCGCCGAGGCGCGTTGCAAGCGATTGAAGATGTCGGAGAGTTTGCGGGCCGGATCGCTGGTGCCCGCCAGCATGGCGTAGAACATCATGATCCAGGTGAAGTCGAGTGGCTCGTTGCAGATGCGAATGCCAAACAGATGCGTCTGTTGCTCCAGCACCAGGTAGGCGCCGGCGGCCATCGCCAGGCAAATGGTGATCATGCCCATCGTTTCGGTGGTGGGATGCGTGAGCGAGTCGTAACGCGCGATGCGCATGCTGCGGGCAAAGAAGTTTTTGCTGGAACGGTGGAAGCGTTGCCGCTCGTAGCGTTCCATGGTGAAGGCCTTGACGACCTTGATGCCGTTGAACGACTCTTCGAGGATGCTGTAGATCTGCGACATCTCCTCCATGGCGCGGCGATTGGCGCGCTTGAGCAGCTTGGCGAGCCGGCCAATGAGATAGGCGGCGACGGGCGCCACGACCAGCGAGAGGACCAGCAGCCGCCAGCAAACAAAGGCGGCGCCGGCGAGACAGACGATCATCTTGAAGGGTTCGCGAACCGCCTTGCCCAGCAGTTGGCTGAGCCCGGCGCTGAGGCTTTCCATATCGTAGGTGAAGCGGCTCATCAGGTCGCTAGTGCCTTCGCTGCCGAAGGTGGCGACATCCATCCGCAGGGTGCGGCGATAGAACTCTTTGCGCAGTTCGAGCACGGCGAGGTTGGCCATGCGGTCGACGATGATGGCATGCGCGACAAAGAAGATGTTTTTGATCACCAGGCCAATCAACAGCGCGATCAAGAACCAGACCAGCGTGAAGAAGGGTTCTTGCGGGGCGTAACGGTCGATCAAGGGGCGGACCCAGTCGAGGCGCCGCAGTTCTGAATGGGCCTGGGCCAAATCGCGTTCGGCCCGTTTGGTCTGGGCGGGCGTCTTGGCGGCGGCGAGTTGCTGTTGGCCCTGCTCGATCTTGGCCTGGCCGGCGGCGGTCTGCTCGCGCAGCCAGTCGTGCAGGTTATGCCCTTTGAAGGTGACGCTGACGATCGGCATGACGACGCCGATGTTGCCGCCCCAAAAGAGGCCGACCATCATTGCGCAAACGATGGAGACGGCGAGCAAGAAGCGATGCTTGAGCGCCAATTTCAGCGCTCGGCCGAAGTTGTTCATCCGTGAACCGCCCGTGGAGAGAGGAAATCCGCCGGCCGGCGCGCGCGGCAGCCATGCCAGCGGCGCGACGGCGAGGGGGACTTGTAGCAAAACGGGGGCGGCGGGCCAAGACGTAGATGGCGTCTGCTAGCAGCTAGCGGGCACTGGTTCAGGGGCCATCACTTCTTGGGGGCTTTGGGCTTGGCCGGTTTGGCCACGCCTTTGGAATCGCGGACTGAGGATGGCGGTTGATGGCCGTTGCCATACTTTGGATTCACCGTGTTTGTGTGGCTGTGGTTCAGAGTCCCATCGGTCCCGTCGGCGGTGAATTGGCACGAGCTCGCGCCGTTTTCAAACGTCACCATGACCTGATGGTCAATGAATCCATTCTTGGGGACCGAAACCGGTTCCGTGTCGTCGCTGAGTGAAACGCTTCCGGTGTCGGGCACCGCGCTGAAGGTCAAGGTAACGGTCCCGTAGTATCCGTTCTGCGACGAGACTTGGATATTGACCTCTCGGGTGCTCGATGAACCGTTAATCGTTTGAGCGCATGCAACGGTAAATGTGCCTGCCATGAATTGTCCCCTTGTTTAGTTGGAACTGATGCCGCTCACATGCCAAACAATGGCATCGTCGGTTTCCACGGCGCTGGTCAGCATGTGCGAACTGTTAAGCACGCCTTCCATAGCCGAGTACACTTTGCTCATTGCGCCGGATTTGTTCTTGGGAACGTAGGTCCGCGCCATGTTGGGCACATCGGCCAGGCTGTTGACCCACAACTGTAGCTTCAACAAAACTTGTGAACACAATAGTTGCATCTCGTCGTCGGTGGGTCTGGTCAGATCGGCGAAGCGCCAGCCGAGCATCTGCACTTCGGGGCATTTGCCGCGACCATGATCGCGGCACAGCAGCACCAGCTTCACGACATTGCCAGAATCAAACAAGAAGCAGTGCTGACAGGATACCTCCACCCAGCGCTGCACCATGCGGGCATCGAGCAATTTGTGCCGCTCGTCGAGCGCGGACATGATCTGTGCGATCTCCGCATGATCGTCGGTGCTGGTCTTGGTAACGTCTCGCCAACTCATACTGCGCCTTTCGGTTGTTGGTTAGGGTTGCTTGACGCCAGTCTTGTTCCGTTTCCAGATCGCTTCGAGTTCTTCCGCGGAGTACGGCACGAGCCCTTGGCTGGCCGAATAGCGGTGCGCGCTGGCGAGCGCGCCGCGGTCGGCGATTTGGGACTGCGCGCCGTGCGCGGGGGGCAGCGACCAGCGGTAGGTTCCGCTCTTGTCGTCGATCACCAGGACGGCGTCTCCCCCCGCGCAAAGAAAGCCTCCCGCCAGCTTCACGCCGGGGAGAGTGCGCGACCAGATGGCTTCTCCGGTTAGGGCGTCCCACTGGCTGATCGCGCCGTTCTCGGCGAGGGTGAGCAGCGTGCCATGCTCGGCGCAGAAATCGGCGGTCACCAGCGGCGCGGCGATGGGCAAGACGATGGGGGCGCCGTCAGGAATCGTCGGAAAGAGCATGGCGCCACCGTCATTCAATCCCACCAGCAGCCGCTCGGCGTCGGGACTGAGTCGCACAACCGGACCGATGCGATTCTCGCTGCGGCGCGTCACCTGATTTGTGTCGATGCGCCAAACCAGCAGGTCTTCTGTCAGGAGGCGTATTGCCACTGCATTGCCGTCGGCGGCGGAGAGCGATGTCGCCGCGGCATCGAGCGTTAAACTATTAGCCGTCGTCCACCCCTCGGCGCTTGGCCGGAGGATGCGGCACGACTTGCCTTGCGCGACGGCGAGCGCCGCGCCGCCGGCCAGCGCGGCCAGGTGGGGACGATCAGCCGTTTCCCATTTCTGTTCGTATAAGATTTTGCCGTTGGCGGCGTCGCACAACAGCAGACACTGGTCGGTGGCGCAGGCCAGCCGGTCGCCGGCCAGCGCGACGAGGTCGATGATCGTGTCGGCGCGCGGCCGCTCCCAAACCTTCTTTTTGGTGGAAAGACGCCAGCGGGCGAGCAGCCCCTTTTGCGTGGCGCTGAACACCGTGTCGTCGTCCGCGCCAAACGCGGCCGCGACTATTGAGCTGTTGTGACGGAGCGTGACCGCGGGTGTGCCCGAGACGCGCAGCATCCGCAGATCGCCGGATGGATTCCCACACAGGAAGTGCTCGCGGCGCGGGTCGGCGTGAAAAATACCAGGTTGGCTGTTGGTTCCCTTCCAGGCCTTTTTGATGGGCGCGGGGGCCTGCCAGATGCGAACGGCGCGATCGTCGGCGCCGGCCCCGGTCGCCACGGCATCCGCGCCAACAAACGCCATGACGTTGGGCGTGCCGCCGTGCGGATAGGGGCCGCCGATCAGCGCCCGAGTGGCCACATCCCACAAGAACAACTGGCGGTCGTTGTTGGTGGCGGCCAGGCGGCGGCCATCGGGGGAAAAGAGCAGCCGGGTCACTGAGCGCGGGACTTGGAAAGTAGCCACCTTTTCACCCGCGGGGACCGACCAGAGATGCACCGCGCCGTCGTCGTGGCCAGTAGCCGCCAGTTTGCCGTCGGGGCGCATTGCGACCTTGAGAGCGCGGCTGGAAGCTGGCATTGTCTCTTGGAAGATTTGCTTGCCGGTGGCGAGTTCCCACAAGAACACGGTTCCGTCGCTCGAACCAGCCAGCAGGTATTCGCCGTCGGCGGTCAAACCGAATGAACCGAACTGATTGGCGTGGCTGAATTCGCGCGTGACGCTTTGGCCTGGCAAGTCCCAAACGAGCAGTCGCCGACCGGAGCGGCTAACTAGGGTGTGCTCGTTGACGAACTGCAACTCAGATACCGACTCGTCGTGCGGCAGTTGATAGAGCCAATCCGAGGAGTCGATTCGGCCGATGCAGATCGTCTTGTAGTCGCTGACGACAGCGATGAATTCCGCAGGTGGATAGACCGTAAAGCTAGAGAGCCTTCCGGTATGTTGCTGCTGGCGGATCGGCTGGCCGCTATTGGCGTCCCAGAATTTGAGCGCGCGGTCCTGGCCGGCGGTGACCACCACGCCCGGAGAGGCGAAAGCGGCCAGCGCGCTTGCCCCATGATTCATGACGATTGGCGGTCGGGACGAATCGAGCGACCAGAGCCGCGCCGTGCCGTCGTCGCTGGCCGACAATAGCCGCCGCGATGCGCTGTCGTAATCGAGCGAATCGACGCCCGCGCCATGAAAGCCAAGATAGCGCAAGTCGCCGACGCGCGCCTCGGCATCGGCGAAGCGAACGCGGTCGAGCCGGTTGCTGCGAGGTTCGCCCGCGGTGAGTTCAATGGCCTGCGCCAAGTAGGGCAAGGCAAGGGCGGGGCCTGCCGCCACAGCCGCCTGGGTGCGGCACTGCGCGGCTTGATTGCGCAGCGACTCGTCGAGCGCCAACTGCTTCTGCCGCGCCTCGCTGCTGGCGCGCAGCCAGAGCGCGGTGGAGATGGCGGCGCCCCCCAGCAGGGAGACCGCCACCATGGTCAGGAGCGCGGCGGGGATCGGATTGCGACGCGACCAGCGCGCCAGCCGGCCTGCCATGCGGATGGGGCGGGCAAGCACCGGGAGGCCGGCCAAGTAGCGTTCTAGATCTTCTGCCAGCGCCAGCGCCGAGGGATAGCGGCGATGCGGTTCTTTTTCCAGACACTTGAGGCAGATGCTCTCCAGATCGCGCGGCACGCTAGGATTGATCGCGCGCGGCGGCACGGGCGCCGAGTTGAGCACCTGATGCAGCACGCCGGCGGTGCTGGCGTCGACAAACGGCGGCCGGCCGGTGAGCGCGTGGTAGAGCGTGGCGCCGAGCGAATAGACATCGGCCGGGGAGCCGGCGCGCGCGGCGCTGGTGATTTGCTCGGGGGCCATATAGGCGGGCGTGCCGAAGAACTCGCCGGTGCGGGTGACGTCGTCTTGCTCGGTGACAAGTTTGGCCAGGCCAAAGTCGGCCACCATGGCGCGGTCTGACTCGGATTCGATGAGGATATTGTTGGGCTTCAGATCGCGGTGCAATATGCCCGCGGCATGCAGCGCGTAAACGGCGCGGGCGACGGTGGCCAAGTAGCGGGCGGCATCGGTGGGAGTGAGATTGCGGGCGCTGACGCGCTGGCCCAGTGTGACGCCATCGACAAACTGCATGGCGTAGAAGGGGCGTCCCTGGTCCTCGCCCACCTCATGAATGGCGACGATGTGCGGATGGTGCAACTGGGCGGTGGCGGTCGCCTCGCGATGAAAGCGGGCGAGCAGCTTTTCGCGCATGCGCGAATCGTGTGTGAGGCGTTCTGTGGGCAGCAGCTTGATTGCGACCACGCGATTGAGGCCGCGCTGGCGAGCGCGATACACCACGCCCATGCCGCCGGCGCCGACCTGCTCGAGCAGTTCGTAGTTGCCGATTTGCCCGGTGGCGTCGACGATCGCCGCTTGCGCGACGGTGGGGGAGTCGAGTCGTCCTTGCGTGTCAGTCAGACCGCTGGGGGGGCAGTAGGTGAGCAGGAGTTGGACCGTTTCACGGAGCAGCCGAGCGTGCCCTTTGGGGGGAACGCGACTGAGATAATCTTCGACGGCGGGTTGCTGGCCACGCTGCAACAGCGACTCGATCTCGTCGCAGACCGAGTCGATCTGCGTGGCGAGTTCGAGCGGCAACTCCTGGTCGCCGCCGAGCGCGTCGCCAGCCTCCGGCTGCCACGACATCAGGCTGGCTCCGCCAACAGGTGTTGCCGAATCAAGTTCAGTTTGCGCTCGACAGTTTTGATCGAGCAATTCAGCTCGCGAGCGATATCGGGATTCGAGTAACCCTCGAGCCGGCGGATGGCCACGAGCCGCAACGAGCCATCGCCGAGACGTTCTAACCACTCGCGGCAGGTGTCGATGGTTTCGACAACGAAATCGGGATCGAGTTCGTTCGATTCGTTGCCTTCGAGCAACTTGGAGGCGGCGCCGTCGATGCGCCGATAGTCGCGGCAATCGCACCGCTCATGGCGAATGCGTGAGATGGCTTTGTGCGCCGTGATGGTGATGAGCAGCCGCCAGAAGCTTTCGCTGTCTTGCAACTCGCGAAGCCGCCCCTCCTCGATCGCCTGGTAAAAGCAGTTGAACGCGCTGAGCGCCACATCTTCTTCGTCAGCGGCGGCGCGCGGCGCGGTGGACAAGCGCTGTCGTGCGAAGCGAACCAACCGATCGTAATAACGATTCCAAAGCTCGGTGGCGGCGTCTCGATTGCCGGCGCCGATCTCAAGAATCCAATGAGTCGTCGATTCCACTGCCCACCCCTGTTTCATGCGGAGCGATGGGGCGGCGTGAACGGCCGCCCCCTAGTCAAACCAGTCTCCCCCAATTGCGGGGGCATGACAAGAAAAATTCTTCGATGGTTCGGTCGAGAAACCAGACAAATGAAACCGATTTAGCGCGATAGTTCTCGAACGATGATGTTGCGCTGGATTTCGCTCGTGCCTTCGTAGATTTGCAACACCTTGGCGTCGCGATATAGCTTTTCGACGGGAAACTCTGTGCTGTAGCCCATACCGCCGAAGACCTGCACCGCCTCGCTGGCTGCCCAGGTGGCGGCGTCGGCGGCAAAGGCCTTGGCGAACGCGGCCTGCAGAGTGTTGGGTTGTTCTTGATCCAGCAGCCACGACGCCTGCCAGGTGAGCAGGCGGGCGGCGTCGAGCTTGATGGCCATGTCGGCCAGCTTATGGCCAATCGCTTGATGGGCGATGATCGGCTTGCCCATCGTTTTGCGTTCCAGCGCATAGCGGCGTGCTTCGTCGAGGCAGCGGGCAATGAGCCCCACCGCGCTGGCGGCGATCATGGGGCGCGAGCGGTCGAAGACGCGCATCGCGATCAGAAAGCCCGCGTTCTCTTCACCGAGGAGGCAACTTGGCGGCAGTTCAACCTCGTTGAAGCTGAGTTCTGCCGCAGGCGAGGCGCGCTGACCTAGTTTGTCGAACTTTTTGCTGATCTCGACGCCGGGGCGGTCGAGATCGACCACAAACGCGCTGACGCCGCGGTTGCCCGCCTCGGGGTTCGTTTTGGCGAACACGATGGCGAAGGTCGAGACGGTGGCATTGGAGATCCAGATTTTGGCGCCGCTGAGCAGGTATTTGTCGCCGCGTTTCACGGCGCGCGTTTGCATATTGGCGACGTCCGACCCGGCGGCCGGCTCGGTAATGGCGTAGCAGCCAAAGCCCCCTGTAGTGAGCCGCCCGAGATATTCTTTCTTTTGCGCCTCGTTGCCGCCGACCAGCAGCGCGTCGGAGGCGACGGCGTTGAGGCCGATGGCGCCGGCAATGCCGGTGCAACCCCACGCCAGTTGTTCGGTGACTAGCGCCAACTCGAGCACGCCTTGTCCGCCGCCACCGTACTGCGCCGGCACGGTGAGATTGAGCAGACCGAGTTGCAACGCCTGCTTATGAATGTCGTGCGGAAAGGCGGCCTCGCGATCAAAGCGCGGGGCGACGGGCACAATCTCGCGCTCGGCGAACTGGCGAGCCAGATCGCGGATCATGCGCTGCTCGCTGGAGAGTTGAAAGTCCATGCAGATTCCTTGACGCTAGAAAAGTCGAGACGCTGGCCACCGGAACCGTGAATTCAGCTTCCGGCGGGAGCAGCGGGTTGGGCAGGCGCGGGCTGGGCAGGCGCCGCTTGAGCAGGGGCAGGTTGACCAGCAGCGGGCTGATCTGGATTGTTTTTGTCTTTCGCCGCTTTGGCGCGATTCTTACTGACCACAATGCGCCGCGCGCTAACACTCTCGGACATGCGCTTTTCGTAGGAGGCTGTGCCACAGCCGGTGACCGCGCTACTGAGGAGCGCCGCGATGATGGCCCATTTTGTGTAGCGGCTGGATTTCAACAAAGTGGCTCCGATCGGGGTTTGATTGCGCGGGAACGGCGGCTGATAATGCGGGTCAGGTCGAGACGCGGCGTAGCGCCATTTCTACTCGTTAGACATTACAAATCAAGCGCCGGGAGTTTGGGTTGAAACAGATCGTCGCCGTCGTCAAGCCGCATCTGGCCGAGCAGGTGCTGGAGACGCTCAAGCTGTCTCCCATTGAAGCATGCACCGTGCAGGAGGTGAAAGGGTACGGTCGGCAGAAGAATTATCTCGATCAATACGAAGGCAGTGAGTACGCCTTGGCATTTTTGCCCAAGGTGGAGATTACGCTTTGGGTCGACGACGTATGGGTCGAGGAGATTGTGCGCAAGGTGATCGGAGTGGCTCGCACCGGCAGAATGGGGGACGGCAAAGTTGTGGTGCTGCCGGCGCTGACGGCGGACGAGGGGCTGGCGCTGGGCGCGGCGAACGCGGCCATCAAGAAACGCCGCTGAGCGCGCTGCAAAGCGCGGATCGAAGCTTTTAGCAAGCGGGCGCGCGACCAGTTTCGTCTGGCCGCGCGCTGTCGGCAGGTTGCCAATTGCGCCGCGTACATTGGGTTCGCGGGCGCGGTGGCGAGATCGTCAGAGTGCGATCATCACTGCGAAAGCGAGACCTTGTCGGTACTGTCGTCGTCCCGCTCATTCGCGGGTCGGCGCTCATCCGGATCGGCGCCTTCCTCGGCGGGCGCGCGCACAAACCAGCCGATCATCATTTCTTCCCAGGTTTGTTCGCCCCAGCGCACGGGCTGCGAGGGATCGGGATTGGCCAGGTTCTCCTCCGAGTTGTCGAAGTGGGCGATGCAGTGCATCTTGGCGCCGCGCGGCACGAACTTCGGTTCTTTGAAGTAGTAGCTGTTCTGCCAGTTGAAGTCGTAGTTGGGGATGTCGAGCAGCACCTCTTTGCGGCCATCGGGGTACTCGAGTTCATAGCGAAACGCCTTGCCGCGGAGGTGCATGTGCGGCATCAGCGAGATGAGCAGCGAGTCTTGACGAAATCGCCGCCAGGCCTCGACCTTGTGGTTGTCGGCGCCGGCGGGGACTTCGAACATGACGTTGATCGCCAGATCGGTTTTGACGTCGCGAGTGACAGTGGCGGGATCGGCGAACACGAAACCAATAGAGCTGAGATCAGACTGCTCGCGGCCGTTGGCGGTGTAGTGCATTTGAAACATCAGCTTCGAGCCGGCTTTGACGCGCTTGGCCATGCCGGTGGGAAGCACCGTGGGAGGATTGCCGGGGGCGGTGCCAGCGAGCAGTTCGCGGACCGACATGCCTTCGGCCTCGGGGCGCGGGTCTTCGCCCGGCGGAATGATGAACACAATGATGTGATGCACGACCGCGCGATTGCCGGCACGGCACTCGGCGGCGCTGATCCATTTGTCCTCAGTCCAGCCGGGATCGGCCGTGAAATACTGGTACTCCACTTTGCCTTCGGCGGGGACGACAAACGGCTTGTCCGCCATCGGCAGCACCTGATCCGGCGTGGGAATTTGCCAGCCGGTGGTGAAAGTACGCGGGGGGGGCAGGTCGGAGGGATCGCCCTCAGGGGCGCCGCCTTTGGCCCAGGCGAGAATCAGCTCTTTGTCTTCATCGGGGAGGCGGGCGTCGTTGGCGAAGTCGCCATGCTTTGGATCGGCGTGCCAAGGGGGCATGCGGCCAGCGAGAATCACTTCGGAGATCATCGGGGCCCAGCCGGCCGCCTCCTCGTAGCTGGAGAGCGCGAAGGGGGCGATTTCTCCCTCACGATGACAGCTCACACAATGGTTTTGAAAGATTCGCGCGACTTGATTGGAGTAGGTGATGTCGGTTTTCGCGTCACCGCTGGAGACACGGCCGATCAGGCAGCCGGGCGCGGCGGTTGAGGCGACGGCGACATCTTCGCCCGCGATGACCGACTCGATCGCGGACAAGAGTTCGTTCTGGTTCGCTTCGGGCCGCTGATAGCCGACTCCCTTTTGGAAGCCGTATTGATCGTCAATCCTGCCGCGGTAACGAATCTTGTGATCGCTGTCGAGCACGAACATCTCGGGAGTCCGCACCGCTTGGAATTGATCAGCGACGACATTGCCGGGATCTTTTAGCACCGGGAAGGTCAGCCCGTAGGTGCGCACAAAGTGTTGCAGCTCGGCGAGTGAGTCTTGCGAATTGGAGTCGATGGCCAAAAAGGTCACACCGCGTTCACGGTACTCAGCCGCGATTTTCTCTAGCCGGGGCGCATAGAGTTTCACCAGTGGGCATTCAATGCCGAGAAAGGCGACAACCACGGCCTTGGAGTTGGCGTAGTCGCTGAGCCGATGGGCGGCGCCGAGGGTGTCTTCCAGGGCGAAATCGGACACGGCCTGCCCCACATTCTGGGAGTTGTCTTTTTGGGCGTTGTCGCCGCCCGCCGCAGTGGAACTGAGCAGCAAGAGCGCGAAAACCGAAGCGGCGAAAATGATCCAGACGAGCCAGCGACTTGTGAGGGTGGCGTGCATGGTACTTCCTTAAAGCGCGCAACCAGAGAAGAGAGAAGGGGCCCTACGCAGCCCCGCTGCATTGCATCTTCGGGGCCGCACATCTGGATGGGGACATCGAATTTGTGTGGTTTTTTAAGTTCAATCAGTGATTGATGTTGTGTGACTCGCTCCACAGGGTGATACACCCCGCGCAAGCGCGCGAGTAGCGTGCGGCTTGTGCGTGGTAGCTCACTTGGCGCGCCACAGCGGGTCAATTCGCACAGCCACATCGGTGAGACCGTATGGAGATGCCCCTCAGTGTTGGGCGCACAAGGCAGAATCTTCGCACGTCTGGCGCCGGCAAACAGCCGAGCTGGTCGTTGGCGGGCGCCGCGGCAAACCACTGTGGCGTAAGCAGGCTAATACGCAGGTCTTCGGCCCGAAATGGGCGGCCATGCAAGTGGCTAAGTCACCCCTGCGACGGTTAGCGCGCTGGTAGCTACAATGGGACGTCCGGCGGGCGAAGCTTTATCCCTCGGTTACTTTGACCAGGGGCAATCTCAGGCACCCTTTCCGCGAGTGGCGACTCGCGGCCACCCAATGAACGACTTGAAGATTTTTAGCGGTCGGGCGAACCCCGACCTGACGCAGAAGATCTGCGAGTATCTGGGCCTGCCGCTGGGCGCCATCTCGATTGGCAACTTTCCGGACGGCGAAATTTCATGCAAGGTGGACGAGGACGTGCGCGGCCGCGACGTCTTTTTGGTGCAACCCACCTGCCCGCCGGTCAACGAAAACCTGATGGAGTTGTTGATCCTGATCGAGAGCTGCAAACGGGCGAGCGCCGAGCGGGTGACGGCGGTGATGCCGTACTTCGGCTATGCCCGACAGGACCGCAAAGACGCGGGACGGGTGCCGATCACCGCCAAACTGGTGGCGAACATCATTACTCGGGCCGGCGCCGACCGGGTGCTGACGATGGACCTGCACGCCGCGCAAATTCAAGGCTTTTTTGACGTGCCGGTGGATCACCTCTACGCCTCGCCAGTGTTGACCGATTATTTCTCGCAGATGGGATTTCGGCCCGACGACCTGGTGGTGGTCAGCCCGGACGAAGGAAGCATCAAGCGGGCGCTCGGGCACACGAAGCGATTGGGAGGGAAGCTGGCCATTGTGGACAAGCGCCGGGCGAGCGCCACCGATGTGACGCAAGAGAACATCATCGGGGCGTCGGTGAAAGACAAGATTTGTCTGATGTTCGACGACATGATCAGCACGGCGGGCTCGATTTGCGGCGCCGCACGGGTGGTGAAGGAAAACGGCGCGCGAGAAATCTATGTGGCGGCGACGCACGGCGTGCTATGCGGCCCGGCGGTGGAGCGAATGGAGTCGGCCCCGATCAAGCAGGTGGTGATCACCGACACGATTCCGCTGCGGCGCGATCGGGCGCTGGAAAAGATCAAGGTGCTCAGCGTGGCGCCGCTCTTGGGAGAAGCAATCAAGCGAATTCACCGCAACGAGTCGGTGAGCCGGTTGTTTGATTGACGTCGGCCTGGGGGTTGCGCATCGCTGCCCTCTGACGAGCGACGCGGGAAGGCCGTGGCCGAACACTTCTTTCCGCCGCAGCCTAGGGCTTAACCACGGGGTGGCTCGGTGGGCATAATGTGCGATTGCCTGGGCTTGCAATTGGCGGCGAATCGGGCAAAATAGGCGATTCTCTACCCGCGCCGAAGCATCAAAACCGGCGGGGAGAATTGGACTTACAGCGCCGGCGGCTCTGCTCGCGGCGCTTTTTCTGGCCCGGAATTGCCATGGCGGAAACACTAACCGTACAAATTCGCGAACAAAGAGGCTCACGTCAGTCGCAGCGGCTGCGGCGGCAGGGCCAGGTGCCGGCCGTGTTGTATGGCCACGGCGCCGAACCGGTGAGTCTATGCGTGCCCGCCGAGCAGGTGTCGGCGGCGATTCGACATGGCAGCCGGCTGGTGGACCTATCGGGAGCGGTCAGCGAGAAGGCGCTCATTGGCGACTTGCAGTGGGACACCTACGGCAATGACGTGCTGCACCTCGATTTCGTGCGTGTCTCGGAAGGGGAGCGGGTGACGCTGACGGTGTCGCTGGAGACTCGCGGCGAGGCGCCGGGCGTGAAAGAAGGTGGCGTGCTCGATCTGGTGCTGCACGAGCTAGAGATTGAATGTCCGGTGACGGCGATTCCCGAAAAGATTTTGGTGAACGTGAAGGAGCTGCACCTGGAGCAGCACCTCACGGCGGGCCAATTGACGCTACCTCCGGAAGTCACGCTGGTGACCGATGCCGATGTGACGGTGGTGACTTGCCACGCGGTCTCGGAGGAGGGGGAAGAGTCGGCCGCGCCGGGCGCTGGCGAGCCGGAGATCATTGGACGGAAGGCGGAGTCGGACGAGGAGGATACTTAGTACTAGCAGGGTTGGTGGCGCCGCGGGCTAACGCAGATGAAGCTGATTGTGGGACTGGGGAACCCGGGGCGTCGATATGATGGCACCCGCCACAATATTGGTTTTGAGGCGTTAGCCGAACTGGGTCGACGGCACCAAGCGACTGGCGGACGACTGGCGTTTCAGGGGGAGACACGGGAAGCGACGATTGCTGGAACGCGGTGCCTTTTGTTGACGCCGCACACCTACATGAACCGCAGCGGGCAGAGCGTGGGAGACGCTCGCGACTTTTATAAGATTGAGAACGAAAGCATCCTGGTGGCCTGCGACGACTTCAACTTGCCGCTGGGCAAGTTGCGAATGCGGACCAAGGGGTCGGCCGGTGGCCAGAAGGGGCTGGACGACGTGATTCGGCGGCTGGGAGACGATTTTTCCCGGTTGCGGCTGGGGGTCGGGAGTCCGCCCGCTGGCTGGGACGCCGCCGATTTCGTGCTGAGCAAATTCACGAAGGAAGAACAGGGCGAAGTGGGGATTCTGGTCCAGCGGGCTGCGGACGCCATTGAAAAATGGCTGTCTGATGGGCCAGCGGCGGCGATGAACCAGTTCAACTCACTACCGTAATCGTTACACTATTGCAGATGCGGCAACCATCGAAAAATGTGGCGCGGAAGGCTTGAGCGCCCCGGTTTCAGGAGTCAGTACGTTGGCGGTGCATACTTACGAATGTCTGCTCGTTTTGGATTCGAACCGTTACGCGCGCGACGCGGCGGGAGTATCGGGCCAGATCGACAAGTTCATCAAGAATGTCGGTGGCGAAACGTTGGTGAGCCGCGTGTGGGAAGAGCGGCGACTGGCATACCCGATCAACGGCCATCGCAAGGGCACGTATTGGCTCTGCTATTTTAAGGTCGACGGGAATCAGATCGCGGCAATCGAGCGCGATTGCCAATTGAGCGACTCGATTCTTCGCTCGCTGATCCTCAAGATCGATCCGCGGGTCGCGGACGCGCTAGTGACGCATGCACGCGGCAGCGCCCAACCCAAGACCCGCGCGCCCGAGCCGGCGCCAACGCCGAACGTGGCGGGATTCGACGAAGTGCCCGCGGAAGCCGCCAACTAACCGTTTTCACGAGATCAATTGAGGCTCCGCGGTAGCGGATGCGTGGCGATGGCGGCGAGCTACAATCGCGTGGTGCTGGTGGGCAATTTGACCCGCGATCCCGAGTTGCGCTATACGCCCAGCGGCACCGCCGTGACCGACATCGGCCTGGCGGTGAACGACCGCCGCAAGAATCAGGCTGGCGAGTGGGTCGAGGAAACGACCTTCGTCGATGTGACGCTGTGGGGCCGGACCGCGGAGATTGCCAGCGAGTACCTGAGCAAGGGTTCGAGCGCCCTGATCGAGGGGCGGCTCAAGCTCGACACCTGGGAAACCGACGGCCAGAAGCGCTCGAAACTGAAAGTCATTGGCGAAAAGCTGCAACTATTAGGCGGTCGCGGACAGGGCCCGGGGGGCGGTAGCCCCGCTGGTGGCGGTGGTCGCCGATCGAGTGGCGGCGGAGGTGGTGGTGGCGGCGAGCCCGATTTTGATTCGCCGCGAGGTTCGTTCAGCGAGCCAACCGAAGACGACATACCATTTTAGCGCCGCAGGAAAACCACCATTGAGTTGGATAGCGGGCGGATCGAACACAACAGACAACAGACGACTTTGGCTTGCGGCGAAGCGCCGATCGAGCCCTGAACGAGGAAACAGTCATGGCGAATAGTGTGAAGGGCCGGGGCCGTGTGCGAGTAAAGCGTCTGCCGCGTGGCGAGCGCGGAGGCATCGAGTTGCTTTTGATTCAAACGGTCGAGCATCTCGGCAAGCCCGGCGAAGTTGTCGAGGTGAAGCCCGGTTACGCCAACAACTACCTGATTCCGCAGGGGCTAGCGACGATCGCCACCAATCATCACAAGCGAATGGTGGAGAAGCATCGCGCCAAACTGGCCGAGATTGAGCGCAAGCGGTTGGCTGGCTTGCAGGCACTGGCCGATGAACTGAGCCGGCAGAGCATTACCATCGAGGCCAACGCCAACGACGAAGGACACCTGTACGGCTCGGTGGGCGCTGTCGAAATCGTCAACGCGCTCAAGCAGCAGAACTTCACCATCACGACCGACCAGGTGCGGCTGGAAGGCCCGCTCAAGGAACTCGGCCTGTACACGGTGAAGCTGCACATGGGGCACGAGATTCAGGCCGAACTCAAGGTGTGGGTGGTGCCGACCGTTGGCGGCGACGCCGAGAAGCGTTAACGCGCTGGCAACTGTCGCAATGTCGATCAAATTCAGCGCCAGCAATCGGCGCCGTAGCTTTATGCCAGCGCGCTGCGCGTGGCGTGGGACTGGTCGGCAAGTTGATGGCGCTTCGCCCAGTAGTTCACAGAGCTAGCGAGACCGATGCGGAATCGTAGCTAGCAACAGGCCGCGAACCCGGCTCATGGTTCGTCGATTCTCTCCAACTCGCCGCGACGGCGGCGACTCGATCGACGTAAGCTGCCACGGGCGGCAGCAGGCCGCGGCCTGCGTCTTTGCTGTTTTCGACTTGCCAGCAAAGCGCCATGCCCGCCATGAGGGCCATAGCGATACATGTAGCGCGCTTGATTTCAAGCAGCATGGTTCGTATCCCAGTTCTCGGCCAATGTGTTGTTGCAGCGGTCGTAAAGCCCCTCTTTTCTTGGAGCGCACTAAGCGAAGAACTGTTACGCGAAAGGGGCACAGAAAAAATGAGGGGCCCGCGGATTGACTCGCGGACCCCTCATCAGGTCGGGTGAAGATTGCTGCGCAGTATTCAATTCTTCGCCACTGCGCTTGGCTCGGCGGCCGGCAGATCGAAAGGCGCGCTAGCCGCGCCGTCGGCGCCATAAACCACCAGCCGAGTCATCACCCCTGGCGCTTGCAACCGGGGGAGCTTTACGCCGATCGAACGCGCGTTCCAGCTTGTGGTCTCCAACGCCAGCCGCACGCTGCCAAGTTCCAGAACGAGTTGGCCTGCCTGGTCGCCAAACCGCTCGCCCTCAACAATCATGCTTCCCTCTTCGCCGGCACGCACGCGAGAAATTGCGGGCAGCGTGCCGGCGGCCGGCGTCACGATTGGCTCCACGGGGCGTGTGATGGTGGTCACGTTGTCGGCTTCGTCCGACTCGGTGATTTCGCTCAGCGCGTCGACCGCCAGGACGAGATGGGTTTGCGCGGCGCCGAGCGGGGCGTCAAAACGCAGTTCGAGCGACTTGGTTTCGCCGCTGGCCATGGCGCCAAGTTGACCGATGGCGCGGGGCGACACGGCGGTGGGCTGGCCGTCAGCGCCAGTGGCGACGAGCGCCACGGTGAAACCGCGTGGCGTGGCCGCGGTGCCGGCATTGCGAACGACGACCTGATAGCGCGGGCCGGAGGTGGTGGCGCCCGCCTCCACTAAGCTGATAACGCCGGGCTTTACATCGGGCAAAGTGGCAGGCTGTTGTACGGTGGGTGCGGCGACAACCGTTGCCGGCTGACTGTATATCACGCGGCCGCCGTAGCCGCCGCGAGAACCGCCCCAGCCACCACCGCCAATGATAATGGGGAGCAAAATCGGTCCGGTCGGCATCGGGCTGGGCGCTGGCGCCGGTGTGCCACCCCCTGGTGCCGGGGTGCCGGGGGCAGGGGTACCGCTGCCGGGCGCGGGCGTTCCAGGCGTGGCCGAATCGGGGAAGGGGAACTTCACCTTGTCGATGATCCGGTCGTTCCACTTGCCCGGTTTTGGGTCGAATGGCCCATTGGGGCTGCTCGGCAAAGGTCTGGGAATCTCGACTTTGGTCTTGGAGTCGAGCGGCGACTTATCTGTCCACGGCGGTACTTTGGTGATTGGACCAATGGGCGGAGTCGGAACTTGCGTCGAAGGATTGGCGTCGTTCGGAAGCGTTTTGATTTGATCGGGCGTGAAGGTCGGCAGGCTCCCTTTCATGACGTTGCCGAGACCGCCACGCAGAACGCGCTCCATGCGGTTCGGCGCCGACAAGTTGTTGGGGGTTGGCGTCGCGGCGCCGCCAGGAGTGACAACACCGCCCTGCAGGTTCTTCACTTGTGCGCCGATACGGTCAAGGAAACGTGATTGGGTGGCTGGCTGCGACACGATCTTGCCAACCTGCGATTGCAGCGACGGTTGCGTAAGGATCTTGCCGACGCGCGACTGCATGTTGGTGTTGAATTGGCCGCGATACTGTTGCGCCCCAACCGGCGATGCCGACTGCGCCGGCTGAGCGCTATAGCGCTGCATGAAGCGGCCAACGTTGCCGCCTCCGCCACCACCTCCACCGCCGTAATTGCCAAAGCCGCCCCAGCCGCCGGCGTGGGCCTGCGCCAGCGCTGTCAGCGCGAAGATCGTGAGATAGGCGGAAAAACTCCTCGATTGTGGGAACATGACGGGGGCACTCCTTGGAAAATGAGCAACAGGGTCTTGAGATGGCTCAATCCAATGAGGCGCAGCAGCGGGCCGTTTGTTACGGCCTGCCGGCGCGTGGCGCTGGACGCGCTGGCCGGCGCGTCGTAGTCTGATCGCGGTTTGACCGCAACGTGGAGATGTGTCACGTATGGCCAGCAGCCTGCCCACCAACCGCTTGATGTCGCTCGACGCTTATCGCGGTTTTGTGATGCTGGCGATGGCGTCGGAAGGTTTGGGCCTGGCTGCGGTGGCGGAACGGATGAGCGACAGCCGCGTTTGGCGGTTTTTGGGGTATCAGGCCGACCATGTGGCGTGGACCGGCTGTGCAGCTTGGGATCTGATCCAGCCGTCGTTCTTGTTCATGGTCGGCGTCGCAATGCCGTACTCGTACGCCAGCCGACTGGCGCAGGGAGAATCGTCGCTCAAGCGGGGCGCGCACGTGATTTATCGCGCGGCGATCCTGGTGGCGCTGGGGGTGTTTTTATACTCGACTGGCCGCCCGGAGACGAACTACACGTTCGTGAACACGCTGGCGCAAATTGGCTTGGCCTATGCGCTGGTGTATCCGTTCATAGGGCAGGGGTGGCGAATTCAACTGGGGGTGGCGGCGGCGATCCTGGCGGCGTACTGGCTACTGTTCGTGCTGTATCCGGCGCCGGGACCCGACTTCGATTGGCAAGCAGTGGGAGTAGAAGGCGATGTCGAGCGGCTGACAGGATTGTTCGCGCATTGGAACAAGAACGCCAATTTCGCGCACGCGTTTGACGTATGGTTTTTGAACCTGTTTCCGCGCAGCGAGCCGTTTCGCTTCAACGGCGGCGGCTATCAAACGCTGAACTTCGTGCCATCGATCGCGACGATGATCTTTGGCCTGATGGCGGGGGAGTTGATGCGCGGGCCGCGCAGCCACGCCGAAAAGTTCTGGCGACTCGCCGCGGCGGGCGTGACCGGCCTGGCGATTGGCTGGCTGTTGGGACAAACGGTCTGCCCAATCGTCAAGCGAATTTGGACTCCCAGTTGGACGATCTTCAGCACAGGCTGGACGTGCCTGTTGTTGGCGGCGTTTTTTTGGGTGATCGACATTCGCGGCTGGCGCCGCTGGGCCTGGCCGCTGGTGATTGTGGGCATGAACTCGATCGCTATTTATTTGCTGGCGGAGAAGGCCAGACCGTGGATCGCCATGAATTTGCAAACACATCTGGGTCAGCGCGTGTTCGAGGGACAGTGGTTCGGCCGGCAAGTGTTTGACCCGGTTTACGAGCCGATCGCGCACGCGGCGCTGGTGCTGCTCGTACTGTGGCTGGCGTGCCTATGGCTCTACCGGCAGCGGATTTTTGTCAGGATTTGAGAACAGTGCCCGTTCAGCGCGAAACCTGGGAGCTGTCGTTGAATGTATGGGTTTCCCAAGGATTTCGACGGCTCGTTCTTTATCGGCAAGCGGATCGAATTGGTTTCGTTCGCCGCCTATCAAATTTGGATCGGCTTCGAAGAGCGCATTTCCATTACGATTGAATCGTCCTTCGTGCACGAGAACTCCGCAGAGCCGAAGTCGGCGCAATGTCCGCCGGTTGAGTCTTCGTCGCTGATGCGGCTTGTGGGCCGCATGGTGACAAGCGTCGCGGCGGACGAGCTTGGAACGCTATCGCTGACCTTTGACGATGGCCAAATACTGCGCTGCTTCGACGACACGGAAAACTACGAGTGCTATCGAAACACGGTGGGCGATGCCGAGTACTTTATATAGCCGCGGCGGCCTTCATGGCGTTGATTGACTGAGTGCGCGGCGACTTTTCGGCATTGGAGCGATTGAACCGGCAACACGGAAAGCTACCCGAGCGGCCGCGCAGAAATTGCGCTGGCAACGCTATTTTTCCTGGAAAATGACCGCCAAGAGATACTTGGCTTCGGGCTGATTCGACTTTTGGAGAATCTGATAAAAGGCCGGAAATTCTCGCTTGAGGGTTGGCGGATCATTGGCCGTTGGGCGTTGAAAACGCAACTCGTTCGCCGTAGCGCCAATGCCTAGTTCTGCAAGCTCCTCGAGTTGATACGACGCAGATGCCAACGTGACCTCGATGTTGGGAATCGCAACGGCTGGATGGTGAGCGTCCACCACCTGGTTCAACCAGACCAGTGACTTGAGCACTGGATAGTACGCGACCATGAGGCTTGCCCAGCGGACAGCGTACTTGGCGTGTTGCCCTCGGAGGAGTTCGACCGCTTGCTCCAAATCGCGAGTGGTCGCCTCGGCGGGATCGATCACCTCCAAATTCGGTAGCCCCGCCGGAAAGCAAAGCGAATAGAAGGCGGCGATTGGCCAGTAGCGATGCGACGGCGCTTGAAGATCGATGGGCGAATCGGGAAAGCGAACAACCGCGCCTTTTTGCGTCGCCGCGAGCGAAAGTCGTTCAAGGATTTCGCGAGATTGTTTGAATTCCACACGACCGACGTCGAACATGAGCCGATGAATCGCGGCGGCCTGAACGGCCACTTGCCGCTGATGCGCCAAAAATAATGGCGCCAACATGACGGCGATCACTACGATAAATATTCTGCACCTTTCGTAGCGCATCCAAAGTCCGTCGGCCAGCACGCCGAATGAGACGCAGCACAACAAGCAGGCGAAGTACAAGTAATGCCCATGATTAATGGCGTCGTGGAACGACATTCCCTTGCCGCCAGCATTCGCGGCGAATAGAAATACCCCGCTCAATGCGACAAAGTTCGCCAGATATCCCCACTGCACGTGTTGTCGCAGCAGGAGGAGGGCAAGCACCATCGCCCCGGCAATCGCAAATTTCGGCGCCAGCGCCTCGTCTGGAATGGCTGGTCGAGTTGTCCGGAATAGATCGGAATTCGCCAAATCAGGCTCACGAACCGTGCCGTACGTAAGCGAACCCATCGCGACCGCCAACTGACACGACGTGCGCGAAACAAGTCGCCTTGGGCCGAGGTCTTGAAAGCGATCGGCGGGCCGTGCCGCTGACGCAATCTGCAGGATAATGGCCACGAATCCGGCTGTCGGGAGGCCAATCAAAACGACTGGCACGAGCCACGCAGCAATCCAGCGACGTGCGCGGCGAAGAGTCTCGCGCGGCCCGAGACGCAGCGCAACTTGCAACATTATAACGGGCGCCAGCAGAACCATATCGCTCCAGGTAAGCATCGCCAGCCCAAGGAAGCTGGCCATCCACCAGCGATCGCGCCGCCGAGGAGAATCCACATCAATGGCGAACCACAGCGAAAGAAACAGAAAGCAAAGCGCCATTGGCGCCATGCCGCACATGAGCCACAGGGTTGGATTGTCCCATCCGCCAAAGGCGGCGCCGGCCCAAGTGAGCGACATGACAATTGAACCGAATGCGCTGACACCCCAACGCCTGGCAATACCGAACAACAGCACGGCGCTGCAGGCGTGCACCAACGCGATCACCACATGGAATGCTTCAACCCTTAGGCCGAACAGCAACCATTCCAAATGAAAGAAGGCCTTCCAGAGCGCCATGAGGTGCGGGCCCTCCGGCGACAACCAACCTGCCAGCAAGCCCTGCCGCCCACAGCGGTAGAGGCCGATCTCACAAAGCAGATCCCAGTCGTCCCCGCCGAAGAAACTTGCCAAATAAGGGGCGCGGACGAACAAGCTAATGGCGCTGGCAACCACCAACAGGGCGATCGTGATCCCGGCCGGCGCAAGAATTCGTCTGGTGGCGTTTTTCAAGCGTCCCTTATTTGGCGTAGCTGAGTCATCGACAATTTCTTGCATGATTTCAGCCTCAACACCTTGTCGCCGCCGCGCTCGGGTCGAATCGACATTGTATTGTGGGCCTGCGCAAGCAATTTCGTAGGCTCAAGTTCTGCGCAGAGATGAATCAACCCATTTCTGAGGGTAGCGCACCGGGAATTTGTCGACCCGGTTTTCATTTAAAAAGGTGGCGATCCAAATGGCAATTGGCGCCGTAGAATAGTTGGAGCACCGCGCGCACTTGAATCAGGAGAAAACCGTCATGTTACGCCCGATCGTTCGCTTGGCCGCCGTCATCCCGGTGCTGTTTTTGTTTGCGGCGTGTCAACCTTTGTCGAAGAATCCGCTGATCGATCCCAATCAGGCGGATCGCGACGAGCGACTATTTGGGGTGTGGGTGTCTGAGCCCGAAAAGAACGCCGATCCGGCACAGGGGAAGCAATCGATCGTGCTGCACGTGAGTCCGGCCGCGCGGCCGCTCGATCCCAACCGGCAGTCGCCGGAACCGGGACTGATGCAGGCCTGGTACCAAAACTACAGCGCCAAGGACCGGATGTTCTCCGATCCGTTCTGTCTGTACTTTGTTTCCAATCCGGTGAAGGACACCTACGTGGCCAGCATCAGCGAAGGGGTCGATATGTCGGTTGTCGCGCATCGCAACGCGACGCAGACCAAGCTGATCCTGGACCATCAAAAGCAGTTCTGGTTCGTGAGCTACGACGTGAACGGCGACACGCTGAAGGTGACCGGCACGCCGAAGATGCAGGTGCTGGCCGAGGCGATCGCGGCCGACAAGCTGGAGGGCACAGTGACGAAGAACGCGCAAGGCGAAGTAGAGAAGGTCGAACTAACCAGTCCGACCGACAAGTTGCGGGCGTTTTTCGAGGCGAATGTCGACACGCTCTTCGACAAGACGACAGCGATCACGTTCCACCGTGCGGACATCTTGCCGAAGTAACGCGCCAGCGTACACGGCCTGACAATTAGGGAGGCGCTCGAGCGACACGCTGGAGCGCCTCCGCTTGTTTCTACTCGCGGACCTGCTCGAAGTAGTGCGTGCCCTTCTTGTTCGAGGTGGCCACGTCGAGCAGTCCATCGCCGTTGATGTCGGCGACTTCGAACTGCGTGCCGACGCCGCTATCGTGATCGAACTGATGCGGCGTCCAGCGCGGTTTGCCTCCCTCACGGCTGAACTCGAACCAGTACATCACCGCCGGCTGATCGGAGCCGGGGTCTCCTTTGGCGCCGTGCGCCCACCAGCGCTTGCCCGTGACAAAGTCGGGCAGGCCATCGCTGTTGATGTCGGCGAAACATAGGCTGTGCGTCTGTGAGAAGCTGGAGTCGATTTCGTGCTCCTTCCAGCCGTCGGGCGTCTGCTCATGCCACCAGATGCCGAAGGCATGAGCGCTAGAACTGAGAATGTCGTTGTCGCCGTCGCCATCGAAATCATAGACGTACATATTGGCGCACAACTGGCTGAGGTTGGCGGGGTGCATCTTCCATTCGCCGGCGGCATTGTCGGCAGGCGCTTCCCACCAGGCTTCGTTGCAGAGGAGGTCGTTGCGGCCATCGGCGTTCACGTCGCCTACTCCGAGGCCGTGAGAAAACTTGTTGGTGCCCGGCGTGTTGGGCGCGCCGATCTGACGAATCTTCCAGAGGTCGGCAGGCTTGGCGGCGGGGCTGGCCAGGGCGATAGCGGGCGTGCCATCGGCGAAGACCAGTTCGCGGCGGCCGTCGCCATCGACATCGAGATAGGTGGGGCTTTCGTTGTTGGTGACCGGCACGCACTCGTGCTTCTTCCAAGCGCCGGCGGCGGATTGAGGATTCTCAAACCACCACGTCTGCTGACCGGGAAAGTCGCACACGATCAGATCATCCCAGCCGTCGCCGTTCAGGTCGTCGGCGAAGTTGCAAAACGAGTGGCTGTAAACGGCCGGGTTAAAGGTCTCTGGCTTGTCGACGATCGGGTGCGCCTTCCAATCGGGGGCGGCGAAGTACATGTTGGCCGCGGCGATGTCTTGCTTGCCATCGTGATTGAAGTCGCCAACCGCAACCCCTTCGCTGCGAAATTCATGATCCAGTTTTGACTTCTTGAAGCTGATCTTGACGGGCTTCTTGTCGTCGCCACGGGCAGACGTGGCAAGCTCGCTGAAGCAGCAAAGTAGTAGACACAGGCAAGCGGCACGACGCATCGCAGTCTCCTCGGTGGGATCGCAGTGGTGGGTGCGCCGCGAGCAGCGGAATCGGAACCGGCAGTCTTCGCGGCTGGCAGCAGTCTAATCGCGGCGCAAGCGCGGGGAAAGCATGGCCAAGCCGTGGCGTTTGGCGGCAACAGGTGGCGGAAATCCGCGAATCTCAGTTATTTTCAATGGCGCCGAATGTTGACCGAGGGTCGTTAGAGCGGCCGCGCGATTGTGTAACTGCCGAACCTGAACAGGCAAACCGTTGTCGCTACCCGCTTACGCTGGCGCGGGGCTCACAGGCGGTTAGCAGTGCGCTCGCCGCAGGAACGGCAGGCCCCTTGTTCAAGACGTAAGTGCCGACTAACATTCTGGTTTCGCGTTTTTACCCATTAGAGAACATGCGTCACGTACTTTCGGCTTTGGTGCAAAACGTTCCCGGCGTGCTGGCGCACATTTCCGGGATGCTCGCGTCGCGCGGCTATAACATCGATAGCCTGGCGGTGGGCGAAACCGAAGACCCTAATCTCTCGCGGATGACGTTTGTCGTCGTGGGAGATGATAAGACGCTGGAACAGGTCGGTAAGCAGCTCGAAAAGATCGTCACCGTGGTGCGCGTGGACGATGTGAGCGCTCAGGACTATGTGGAGCGCGACTTGATGCTGATGCGTGTCAAGGCGACGCCCGGCGAGCAACGGACGCAGGTGCGCGAACTGACCGACATTTTTCGCGGTCGTATCGTCGATGTCGGCATCGATGAAGTCGTCGTCGAAATCGCGGGCCAAGAGAGCAAAATCGAGGCGTTCATCGATATGATGCGCCCGCTAGGCATTGTCGAACTGGTCCGTACCGGGCGCATTGCCATGGTCCGCTGCCAATGCCGCTCGCGAGATCCGCAGCCGGCCGAAACCACCTAATACACACCCTTCTACCCGCCCTAGTTTTGGCGCCGACAAGCGCCGCGTGAGGAAGCAACATGCCCGCCAAGATTTATTACGACAACGACGCCGACCTATCGCTCTTGAAGAACAAAACCATCGCCATCTTGGGCTATGGTTCGCAAGGGCACGCTCACGCCTTGAATTTGCGGGACAGCGGTTGCAACGTGATCATCGGCCAGCGGCCGGGCAGCGCCAATTACGACGCGGCGATCCGCGACGGCTTCGAGCCAATGAGCGTGGACGACGCCACCAAGCGAGCCGATTTGGTCAATGTGCTGTTGCCGGACGAAGTGCAGGGCGACATCTACCGGCAACACATCAAGCCGCACCTGAAGCCGGGAAACCTGCTTATGTGTTCGCACGGCTTCAACGTTCACTTCGGGCAGGTGGAGCCGCCGCAGGGAGTCGATCTGGTGTTGGTTGCGCCGAAGGGGCCGGGGCACCTAGTGCGCGACGAGTACAAGGGGGGAGGCGGCGTGCCGGGCCTGATCGCCGTGAGCGATGGGGCGAGCAAGGAGAGCTTTAATCTTGGACTGGCCTACGCAAAGGGAATTGGCTGCACGCGCGGCGGCGTCATCGAGACGACCTTTGCGGAAGAGACCGAGACTGACCTGTTCGGCGAGCAGGTGGTGTTGTGCGGCGGAGTGAGCGCCCTGGTCAAGGCGGGCTTTGATACGCTGGTCGAGGCGGGCTATCAGCCCGAGATGGCGTACTTCGAGTGTCTGCACGAGTTGAAGCTGATTGTCGACCTGATGTATCGCGGCGGGCTGAACTTTATGCGATACAGCATTTCGAACACGGCCGAGTATGGTGACTACACGCGCGGCCCGCGGATTGTGACCGACGAAACCCGCGCCGAGATGAAGAAGATTCTGCAAGAGATTCAGTCGGGGCAGTTTGCCCGCGAGTGGCTGCTGGAAAACAAGGCGAACGCGCCGGCGTTCAAGGCGACTCGTCGGCGTGAGCGGAAGCATCCGGTGGAGCAGGTGGGTCGCAAGCTGCGGAGCCTGATGAGCTGGATCGACGTGAAGGAAATCGAGTAGCGCGGGGCGCTTCTGGAGAAAGGACGCAAGATGCCGACGGCGGCCGATTTTTCCCAAGTCACGGAAGCGGAATCACGCGCGCTCTTTTTGGAGCTAGCGCCCGGCGCGCGGGTCGAGTTGTACCACGAGGTGAAGGTGGGCGCTGAGATCTGGCCCACGGTCACGGAAGGGACGGTGGTGCGGACCGAGCGGCGTCGACACGGACTGCACTACCGCCGCAATGTCGACGACAAGGTGTTTAGCGATCTCATTGTGCTGCGCCGCGATGACGGCGAGTTGACGACGGTGACGATGGACGAGTTCACCCGGCTGAAGCGGGTGGGGTAGGCAAATTCTCCGCCCGGTAATCCGGCAAGGTCATGGACTACTGCGCGTCCTGAATCGTGACTTCGCCGCTCTGCGGCGGTCGCTGTTCGCGCTGAGCAGCGTGGGTGCGCTCAAAAAGTTGACACGTCCCCCCGCTAGTGGCAAGATGCTGTTGTCAAACTCTGGCTGGTCACGCACTTAGGGTTTGCGCCGAGAGCGCGTCGATTCATTCGGCTGCGCTCAGCGCAAGCAAATCCTTTTCGCGGGAGAGTTCGCCATGCTCGTGATTCCAGGACGGTCGGGCAAGGACACATGCGACGGCGTCACCCGGCGCGACATCTTGCGCGTCGGCGGCAGCGCGGCCTTTGGCTTTTCGCTCGCCAATCTCATGCGCTGGCAAACAGCCTCGGCCAACGAGGTGGTCGGCGGCGCCGGCTGGAACAAAGCCAAGAGCGTGATCCTGCTCTACTTGCAAGGCGGACCGAGCCATCTTGACCTGTGGGATCCCAAGTCGAACGTGCCCGACAATGTGAAGAGCGCTTTTGGACCGATCGACACCAAGCTGCCAGGGGTGCAGTTCACCGAGTTGATGCCAAAGCTGGCGCAGGTGATCGATAAGGCCACGTTGATTCGCTCGATGAGCTACACGCCGATTGGGCTGTTCAACCACACGGCGGCCATCTATCAGATGCTCACTGGCTACACGGCCGACAAGGTGAGTCCCTCCGGTCAGCTCGAGCCGCCGAGCCCCAAGGACTTTCCGAATGTCGGATCGAACATCGTGCGCCTCAAGCCGCCCGACGCGCCGATGCTGCCGTTTGTGATGATGCCGCGTCCGCTGCAAGAGAGCAACGTGGTGGGCAAGGCGGGGACGGCCGGGTTCTTGGGTCGTGCGTACGACCCGTATTATCTGTATCCGCCCGGCGACGACATGGACATGAACAAGATGGACCGTGTGAACGTCGACGATCTCAAGCTGCGGCCCGAGATCACCAGCGCGCGGCTGGAACGGCGGGCGCGGGTGCGCGACTTGATCAACGGCGGCATGCCGGCGCTAGAGAAGGCGGTCGCCAAGTACGACCTGGACGAGTACTACCAACAGGCGCTGGGCCTGATCCTATCCGGCAGGGCGCGCGACGCCTTTGACTTGACGAAGGAGAACGACGCCACGCGCGACCTGTATGGCCGCAACACGTTTGGCCAAAGCTGCTTGCTTGCGCGGCGGCTGGTCGAGGCGGGCACGCGCTTTGTCGAGGTCAACTGGCCAAGAATCGCCAACAGCGACAACCACTCGTTCGATGTCCACTCAGGTCTGACGCACCGCATGAAGAACCAGGCGGCGCCGATGCTCGACGCGGCGCTGGCCGGCCTGCTGGCCGATCTGGATCAGCGGGGCCTATTGGAGGAAACGCTGGTGGTGGCGGTGGGCGAGTTCGGCCGCAGTCCCAAACGAGGCGTGAGCACCTCGGGCAATGGCAACAGCGACGACGGACGCGATCACTGGCCCTACTGCTACACGGCAGTGGTGGCTGGCGCGGGGGTGAAGCGCGGTTTTGTGCATGGGCAGTCCGACTCCACCGGCTCGGCGCCGTTGTCTGATCCGGTGCATCCCAACGATCTTTTGGCGACGATCTACCACAGTGTGGGCATTGCGCCCGATACGATCGTCTACAACCACCTGAACCAGCCGCGCGAGTTGGTGAAGGGCGCCGCGGTAAGCCAGATATTGGCGTAGGCGACGGCAGTGCTTCACTTCGATCCCAGGCCTCGGAACGTCGACTTCCGGGGCCTATTTTGTGGTGGAATCGATCTACGGGAACTATGCCGGCGCATTCCACGCGGGGCGAGCGCCGGCACAAGGTTGGCCGTGTTGTCCTGGACAAACAGCGGATGGAGTCGCGGCTTCCATTTCCGTTTCCTGCGACGATAGCGTGCCCCGCCGCTCAACCTCATCCACAGAAGGCGAACATGACTCACACCCAGCGCGGCAAGCGGCGATTGCGAATCGTGCTTAATGGCCGACGTGCGCAGGACGAGTCGCTGCGCGAAGCCGTACGGCAGATCCGCGAGCGCGGGCATGTAGTGGAAGTGCGCGCCACTTGGGAGGCGGGGCAGGCCGCGCAGTTCGCCGAGGAGGGAGCGCGCGACGGTGTGGATATTGTGGTGGCCGCCGGCGGCGATGGCACCATCAATGAGGTCGTCACGGGGTTGCTGCGGGCAGGCGACCAGATCGAAACATGTTTGGCGGTGGCGCCCCTGGGAACCGCCAATGACTTTGCCACCGGTTGCGGCGTTCCGCGCGACGCGCTCGCAGCGCTACTGCTGGCAGTGGAGGCTGATCCGCGCGCGATTGATGTGGGCATGGTGAACGAGCGCCCCTTTGTGAATGTGGCGACCGCCGGTATCGGCGCCGAGATTACGGCGCAGACGCCGCCGGGCATCAAACGGGTGCTGGGCGGGGCAGCGTATTCGCTGGTGGGACTCTTCAAGGCCATGACGCTGACGCCTCACACGGCCAGCATTCATGCTGAAGCGCAGATATTTGAGGGGAGCATGGCGCTATTGGCCATCGGCAACGGTCGGTTGGCGGGAGGAGGTTATCGAGTGGCGCCACGAGCGCTATTGGACGATGGGCTACTCGATTTGGTGATCGGCCCCGAGGTGAAATTAGCGGAAGGGGGCGCGGTGCTCAACGAGATGAGAAATCTGGAGACTGAAGATCCGCAACAAATGGTGTATCGACAATTGCCATCATTTGAAATTCATGCCACCGACGAGATGCCGATGAATCTGGACGGCGAACCGCTGCGCGAGCGAGAGTTTCGAGTGTCTATGTTGCCGCGCCGTGTGCGCTGCTGCCTGCCGGACGATGCGCCGCTTTTGTCGCAAGAAGCATTGTCCAGGTTGGACCAAACTTAACATGCGTCGCTCGCGGGGCGAGCGGCGCATGCGAGATTGTTCACACGAGCGTAGATTGCTGCTAGGGCAGTAGGGACAGAGGGTTCCAGATCTTGATCGTCACGCTGCGGCCACCTCGCGACGTTGGGCGCGCCGAGCCAGGATTGGCGCCGGTGACGGTCACCCCGCCACTGGCGCCAGTCGAAGTCGATTTCGTTCGGTGATCTCTGACCACGGGCCCGGCGCCGCCAGCCGCGCCGTCGCGATGATCGCGTACAACGGGCGTGCCGGTGTTCCAAGGAGTGGTCGGAGCGTCACTGCGATGATCGCGCACGATCGGCGCGCTCGTCCCCCAAGGGACATTGTTGGCGGGCCGAGGCGTGCGATGATCGCGAACCACGGGGCCGACCAGAGTCGGGTCGACAATCACCGGCCCTGTTGGCTGATTGGCCCGCTCGCGCTCCCAATGGTCGTTGACCCACACATAGCCCGGTCGACCCTGCGGCACAACCGGATCGACGGGCACGCGGTCGTCGCCGCGACCGGGATCGATGGGAGTTGGGTTAGTGGTTTCCGGCGGTTTGTGGTCGTGGAGTTTCTTGAACCGCGATGCGATGCCTGAAATGTCGCTCCAGAGGTCGGCATTGCGGGCAAAGCTGCCGCCGCTGTTCTGAGAATTGCTGAACTTCTCTGTGAACGCTCGGAACAAGTGGTGGTTGCCACGGGCATTTTGATTTTCGTCGGCGCTGGCGCCGGCAGTGATGGCAAGCGTGACGACCAAGGTGGCAACAAAGGTCGAGCGGCGATTCATGATTCACATCCTTTCGTCGGTCAGTTCGGCTGGTTGGCGCAGGCGAGCGATCTCTCGCCCGATAACTAACTGAGCGGGAAAGGATGCAAAATGTTACGGTTGCTGGGGCGTTGCTGGCGGCGATTTGCCGCTGCATGCAAATGGTCAAATCAAACGACAAGCGATTTTCCCGCCCGGGGCGGGTTGCGACCCGCATTTTCGGGGTTCACAATGAACTTTTCCCGGCGCCGTCTGGCGCCGGCCAAGCACACCCCAGCATCCAAGTTTTTCTCTCTCGGAGTGGTCTATGTTGCGCAAATGGAACATCTATTTCATGGTGGCAGTGGTCTGCGGCGCGCTCAGCGTGGCGCGGGCTGAAGAAGGGGCCGAGGCGATCACCGATCCGACCAAAGTTGGCGAGGACTTCGCCCTGCAAGGCGAGTATCAGGGAAATTTTGATCTGGGGGATGGCGCCGAGCAGAAGTTCGGCATGCAGGTCATCTCGCTCGGCGATGGCAAGTATCGCGGCATCGCCTACTTTGGCGGCCTGCCGGGCGATGGCTGGGATGGTTTTGGCAAGCTGGAGGCCGAAAGCGAGGATCGCGATGGCGTGGTGACACTGGTGGCGAACGAAGGCAGCGCCGCCGTGAAGGATGGCGTGGTGACGATCAAGAGCGTCGACGATCAACAGCTTGGCGAACTCAAGAAGCTCGAGCGCAAAAGCCCGACCGAAGGAGAAAAGGCCCCGGAAGGCGCCAAGGTGCTGTTCGACGGCAAGAATGCCGACGCCTTTGAAGGCGGCAAGTTGACCGACGACGGCCTGCTCAAGGGGGGCTGCAAGACCAAGGACAAGTTCAAGGATTTCACGTTGCACCTGGAGTTCCGCACACCGTATATGCCCAAGGCGGAAGGTCAGGCGCGCGGCAATAGCGGCGTGTACCTGCAAGACCGCTACGAATTGCAAATTCTGGACTCGTTTGGCCTGGAAGGTTTGGACAACGAGTGCGGCGGCTTCTATGAGAAGAAGTCGCCAAAGGAGAACATGTGCTTTCCGCCGCTGGCGTGGCAGACCTACGACATCGACTTCACCGCCGCCAAGTACGATGGCGACAAGAAGGTGAAGCCGGCCACGGTGACGGTGAAGCACAATGGCGTGGTGATTCACGAGAATTTCGAACTGGACGGCCCGACCGCGGGAGGCCAGGAAGAAGCCGACACGGCCGGCCCCATCATGTTGCAAGACCACGGCAACCCCGTAGTCTTCCGCAATATCTGGATCGTCGAAAAAAAGGATTAACCCTGCGCGACAATCGTAGCAGACATTGATTCATGGCCTGTCGCCGCCACGCGCGGCG
>JAIBBY010000037.1 GCA_019694455.1 Pirellulales bacterium | reverse complement strand
ACATCGTTGTTGCCCCGTTCCAGTTCCTTGGCTAGGCGTCGCAACGCGCGGACCCACAACATGCGTATGGCGTCGGGCGAACGGTTCAACCGTTGAGCGATCTCCGTAAACTTGCGATTCTGCCGGTGATGCAGCTCAATGATCAGTCGATGCCCCTCGGATAATCGCGCCAGGGCAGCTTCAATGCGCTTAACAGATTCCGGCCGATCGAGGTCCGCACCGAGGGACTCGCCCGCTTGCGCCGCAAGCTCGAACAGCATCTGCTTCGATTCAAACTCGTAGAGCGAAACTTCTTTTGCAATGTCGCGTTTTGTCCCACGTCCATACCGGCGCTGCGTCGCGCGGATTTTGTTCTTCAGTAACTTCCGCAACCAGGTGCGGAGTTCTGCTTCCACAATGATGTTCTGGGCCGCGAACTTTCGGAATGCGAGCGTAAGCGTTTCCTGCACCAAATCCGACGGGGCACACTTTGGCTGAAGCCTCTGGTCTAAACTGCGTCGGGCTATTGCCGTCAGGTAGGCCCGGTAGTAGTCGAACAGCTTCTCCAGCGCGGATTGGCGGCCGCCCCTCGCAGCCGCGAGATACCGGTCGACGGATTGGGCCGTGACCCGAGCTGGCAGAGGCGATGGTGGTCGAGACATGTTTCTCGGCGATTCTAAAGGGCCCATTCCCCCATTGTGCGGGGCGCCCAGTGCCAGAACACTACTGGAGTACTCTAACCCAATGGTCGTACAGGACATAGGGAATCGAGGCACGGCAAAATTTGGCCGCCCCCAAGTTCTTTGAAATTCTGCGTTCGGTTGCCAAGAAAAATGACCCCTAGATGATCAGAGGGCTTTTGGCACTCACTGAACCGATCTTTTGCCTTTGACTCGGAGCAGCTACTGACGCTCTGGCCTCTGTTCGTCGATGGGGGCACCAGTTCCTGGTGAAACCCTCGATCTCGTAACGTCAGATTCCTCGGTTCCTTCGCTGCTCGCCATCATCCGCTGGTTCTCAAGCCAGATTCTCGGATGGGTAAACCTGCCTTGACGGAACCGTTCGTAGGCAGGTTCCTGCAATCTGCCCGGGTTTCTGCATGTCGAGCAATGTTCGCGACGAATTGGGCCGGGACGTGGATTCTCGCAACATTTGAGGTGCTCTTCATGAGATTTTCGCGCATAGCGTCCTTGTTGGTATGGCTCGCCGGAGTGACAGGCGCAAGGTCGCGATCGCAAGCCGCCGACGTTCGTTGGTCAGGTATGATTGAGATTGCTCTGCCCGGTGCAACAGGAAGAAGTACTCGTTGGTTCGCTGAACAGCGGTGTGGTTGCAGCCAGGTACGATATGCTGCCTCCTCCTCTCCGCCCTGCGCATTCTTCTTTCCATTCGTCAGACGCATACTTCGTGCCATCACAGCGATACTTATTTGTGCGACTGTCGAGTCCCACGCATTTGCAGTGGAGCCCAATCCGCACGTCGTGGTGTCATGGGACGTTCCGGCGGGCGGGGTCTTCGATTTCGCTGCTAATTGGGACGGGCAGGTGCCGGACTACAACGATTTCGCGTTTTTTGGGGACCGTCTTGCAACGACCGTTGCCGATCAATTCGTTCTATTCCTCTCAAACAATGCTACTGAAGAGGCGACCGTTGTCAGCGGCAATTACGAATTCCGTTTTGGAAATCCTGGAATCACCTACAACGCTGGCAACATTGTTCGCATTGGTGTTCCGACATCGGTTGCTGGGCTTCCGGATACCGCCCAGCTAACGGTGGATGTGGCGCCCTTTTCTTTCCCGGGAACGGTAGTCTCAAACAATCTATTCATTGGTTGGCCAACGCTTGTTACAGAGGCGCCACGGCATGGTTCGGTGACCCTGACGGACGTAGGCACAGTTTGGGCGAGTTCCAACGTGAATGTTGGGTCGGGTGGGACGTCAGGCAATCTAACAGTCAAGGACGGCGCCACACTCATCGTCGACCAGTTCGCAATTAGCAGTGGGTTTCGAAGCACGCTTCCCGGTGAAGTTCCGTCCATCGATAGTCTCGGCGGTACTGTCGTTGTTACGGGTGACAATGCGCAAGTGGATGCCGGTGCTGTTTATGTAGGCGTTTCTGGACCTGCACTGCTGAGCGTAGAGTCCGGTGGGCAATTGACCGCGGGTCGTATCCAAGTGGGATATCGCTACGATGGATCGCTCGGTGGACCTGCGGTGGAAGGGCACGGTCGCATTGAAGTAGGCGGTGCCGCCAGCATGAACATCGCGAGGATCGACGCCGCGGAACTTGTTTTTGATCGACATGCCGGTGGGCAACTGAATTTGTCAGGCAATGGCGCTGCGGTCATCGCTGATTCTGACCAGCGCCCCGCGGCCATCGCCGGGACGCTATCGATCGGGGATGGCGGGGTCGTCCATAGTTTGCCATTTGGCACCGGTACATTTACCACGACGCCGTACGAAATCCAGGGAGATGTGGTCATCCATCCGGGCGGTACTTTGCGGGGACCGTTGGAGATTACCGGTAGCCTCGAAAACAGCGGACACGTAGCGCAAGTAGGCGGACACCTCTTCGGACACGTCTTTGGACACTTTAATCAAGGCCCTCTGGGAACAATATCGTTATTAGTCAACCCTTCGGTGCCCGCGGGAGATGGAGGCGAATCATTACTCACGCTTGCCGCTGCCCTTACGGATGGCATTGATGCGGCACCGTTGGTGATCGATGGAGACATGACACTGCAAGGAATTGTGGAACTGTCCCTTGCCAGTGGCGTCGACCTCCATGTTGGTGACGACATTCACCTGTTTCGGATTGGGGGTTCCTTTGATGCTATTCAGGCGGTGTTCAACTGGATGAACGGACCCGCCGGTCTAGAATACGAAGCGACCTTCGCCCATGGCGATTATTCTCTGCGCGTCACCGCGGTACCGGAACCCAGCACGCTGGCATTGGCTACACTTGGAGGCATTGGCATCCTGGTCGCAATGCGTCGTAGGAATCCATGGCGTAATCGCCAAGTCGGGCACGGCAGCTGCTGTATTTTGCTTTTCTTACAAGTGGTCTTGTGCAGCGTGGGAAGCTTGCATGCAGACGACGTCCGGTGGTTCGGCAACCAGGGTGGGCAAGTAGCCGTCGGTGGCGTCGGCAGCTTCCACGACGGCATCAACTGGGACGGCTTCGCTCCGCCGGATAGCGACGACCTGGCTCTGCTGGGAACGGGTTCAGCCCCCGTGCTGCCGGGCACACCCCCCAGGTACATCTTTTTCGGCGATGCCACGCTGAATTATCCCTTGGCAGGAGGCGAACATTTCGTCGCCGGTGGCGCCGCCGAAGTTGGTGGAGTGGATGTGCAGAGCGGTGATTGGACACTCAACTTCAACTCTTGGAATACGCCAAACGGTGACACGGGGTCACTCGGGGTGATTAATCATGCTTTCGTTGGCACACCAATGACAGATTTCGGCATGGCGCCGGGAACCGCTGATCTCGTTGTACGGGGCGACGGAGTGTTCACCATTGGAGCGTCGCTTGGAGTAGGTCAGGGAGGGAATGGGGCGTTTACTGTCACAGATAGTGCTGAGGTGGTTCCAGGCTGGGTTGAAGTTGGGTACGACCAGAATAGCACGGGAGCACTCACTGTCACTGGAAGTGGTGCGCTACTTCATGCCAATCTCTACTTGCGAATCGGAGATCAAGGCAACGGACAATTGACCGTGTCGAACGGGGGAGAAGTGCGTGTAAACGATCGATTGCGAGTCGCATCAGGCGGTGTGTCAAACGTCGGGCACGGCGAAGTTGTTGTGGAGAACAACGCGACGTTGCTTGTCGGCGGCCCGCTCACGATCGGTGACGTCAGCTCAGCGTCCCTGACTGCGCGGTCTGGCTCGACAATCCAGGCAGGTTGGACCGACATCGCTTCCACAGAAGCGTCGGGTGTAGCGGAGGTTCTGATCGACGGGCTGGGCACACGTATGCAATCGAGCTTCATTGCTGTTGGACATGCCGGAGAGGGTGTGCTGACCGTGGCCAACGACGCAGTCATCGAATTGAGCGAGAATCTACGCGCAGCCGCCGGAGGCATATCGGGACTTGGCCACGGTCAGATTGTGGTGCGAGATGGCGGCGAGATTTCAGCCGGCCAGAGTTTTTCGATTGGGCGGACAAGCCGCGGAGAAATGTCTGTTCTCAGTGGAGGTAACGCAATTGCTGATACCATCGAGATTGGCTACGAGAACGCCGGAAAAGGAGAGGTGATTGTGCGCGGCGGTGGCTCCACGCTGGCGGCCAATACTCAGCTTGATGTAGGTCACGCTGGTGAGGGACTTCTTGAAGTAACGAATAACGGTTCCGCCGTGGTCGGAAACCAGCTATCCATCGGGGCCTTGGGCAGAGTCGAACTTGCGACGGGCGGAAAGATCAACGTCGGAGCGGGCACATTGGCGGACGTGCCTCTCGATACCCTGCGAGTTGGCCCCGGCGGCACCCTAGGCGGCACGGGCACGATTCTCGGTGACGTGTTGGTCGACGGTGGCTCGGTCTCGCCCGGTTTTTCACCAGGCACCCTGCATATCGACGGCATTTTTCAACAGGGGGCCTTGGGCAGCCTCTTCATGGAGATCGGAGGGGCCCTTCCTGGTGAATACGACCAGCTAGACGTTAGCGGTGATTTGTTCCTCGCAGGGACGGTGCGCCTGACGTTTATTGACGGGTTTGTCCCCCGCTTCGGAGACCAGTTCGAATTGTTTCGCGTCGGCGGAGATTTCGACGCTTCCGGCGCAAGCGTCGTTTCAGACCGCCTCAGTTACGACGCAGCCTTTATGGATGGCGTCTATACGATCACGGTTGTGCCCGAGCCGGGCACATTTCTGATGGCAGCGATTGGGGCGCTGGCGTTGGCGGCAGTTGTTTGGCGCCGGTCATCTGACAGGTCTACGAGCGTATAGGTCTGGGGCGCGCTATTCGGGCAGCCAGAATAGAAATGACAGCCCTGGTTATGGCGAATTCTGTATCAGCGCCGAAAGGCGCGACACCTGAATGCGGACCGAAAAGCGACACCAGCCGAAGGTCATTGATTTATGCCGCTGTGATACGGAATCTGGTGCAGAAACGCTGGTAATCGCCGGGAGATCGCGTAAAATTCGGACAACCGAGCACGCCTGTCGGTCTTGCGTTTTTCGTCGCAACTCGACTCCGAATCGCGAGTTGTGAAGTTGCCGAAGCCCTCGTTTCCCTGCCGGATCGCCGCCTCCGGAGCCGAAGGTTAGTGGTTCGAGCCCACTCGGGGATACTGATCGAACTGCGGTAGGGCGACCAGATTCTCTGTCATCCTGTCCTCGCCCCGTGCCAGAACTGCCAGATATCGCCGTTTATCTCGAAGCGCTCGAGAAGCGCATTCTCGGCCAAAAACTGACTCGCGTGCGGGTCGGCAGCCCATTCCTGCTACGCACGTTTGAACCGCCGCTCGAAGCGGTTCGCGCCAGGCAAGTCGTCGCCCTCCGCCGTATCGGCAAGCGTATCGCCATCGGCCTCGATGGCGACCTGTGGCTAGTGCTCCACCTGATGATCGCCGGTCGCTTGCATTGGAAGATCGCCGGCGCCCGGCTCGCCGGCAAGCAGAGCCTCGCCGCGTTCGATTTTCCACTCGGCACATTGATCCTCACCGAAGCCGGCGCCAAACGTCGCGCGTCGCTGTTTCTTGTGCAAGGCCAAGGCGCCCTCGCCGAACACGATCCCGGCGGCATCGAACCGCTGGCCGCCACGCTCGCCGAGTTCGCCGCCGTGCTGCGCCGCGAGAATCACACGATCAAACGAACGCTCACCGATCCGCGCTTGATTAGCGGAATTGGCAACGCCTTCAGCGACGAAATCCTGCATCGCGCCCGCCTCTCGCCCCTTGCCTTGACGAGTCGGCTAGACGATGAACAGATTGCGCGGCTGTTTGCCGCCGTGCAGGGCTCCCTCGGCGAGTGGATTGCGCGGCTTCGACAACAAGTGGGCGTCGGTTTTCCCGATCAAGTGACCGCCTTTCGGCCCGAGATGGCGGTGCATGGCCGCTTCAACAAGCCATGTCCCGTGTGCGGCGCCCCGGTGCAGCGCATTCGTTACGCCGAGAACGAAACCAACTATTGCGCCCGCTGCCAGACCGATGGCAAGATTCTCGCCGATCGCTCGCTCTCACGGCTACTGAAAGACGATTGGCCTCGCAGCCTCGATGAGTTGTAAACCGCCTACATGAGTTCAAAAATCAGCGTTGCAATTACCCACGCGGGCTGATGCAATAGAGGGTAGTTCCTGAGCCACTTTGAGCGGCGCGAACGTAACCGGAAGACCAAGCTATGCGGATATTCAAATCGTTGGCGGTATTGACAGTTCTTGGCTCCTTGGCGGCTTCTAGCGCGATGGCGGCAGCCCAGATTGGCGATGTGGTCGCCGATCTGCATTTCAAAGACATTCGCTACCTGGAACGCACGCTTGGCGAGTTGGGCGAGCACAAAGGCTACGCGCTGGTCTTCTTGAATTCCGACTGCCCAATCGCCCAGCGATTTGCCCCGCGGCTCAAGGAGCTGGACGCCAAATTTAGCGGGCAAGGTATTCAGTTCGTCGGCGTGTATTGCTCGCCCGGCGAGACGATCATGGAAATGGCCTCGCACGCGCTCGAAAATGGCTTCAAGTTTCCAGTTGTCCGCGACGAGGATCACTCGGTTTGCCAAGAACTCGGCGTTGAGCGCGTGCCGCAGGTCGCGCTTTTGGACGCGCAGCGAAAGCTCGTCTATCGCGGTCGCATTAACGACCAGTACCGCACTGGCGGCGCGCAGCCGACCGCCAGCCGCGAAGATCTGGAAGTCGCCATCGGCGAGTTGCTCGCAGGCAAACCCATCTCCGTTGCAGAGACCCCCGTCGATGGCTGCCGTATCACGCCGCCGCGCGCCGCCACCACGACACTGCCGGTCACTTTTCATGAACAGATTGCCGGCATCATGCAGCGGCATTGCCAAGGTTGCCATCACGCCGGCACCCCGGCGCCGTTCGCCCTCATGACCTATGAAGATGTCGCCGACCATGCCGAAATGGTGGCCGAGGTCGTCGCCGATCACCGCATGCCGCCCTGGTACGCCAGCGCCAAGTATGGCCACTTCACCAACGACCCGGGCATGACCAGCGACGAACGCGATCTGGTTCTGGCCTGGGTCAAGGCCGGCACACCGGCCGGCGACCCTGCCAAGTCGCCGCAGCCATTAGTCTTCGAAGAGTCGAAATGGCGGATCGGCGAGCCCGATCTGGTCGTCACCATGAAGGACACGCACGACGTGCAGGCCGAAGGCTTCGTGCCGTATCAATACGTGTTCCTGCCGTATCTCTTCAAGGAAGACACCTACGTGCAGGCGATCGAAATATTGCCGCACAATCGCAACGTCGTGCATCACTGCAACATGGCCTATGCCAATCTGGCGGCCGGCAAGGCAGGCGCCGAGACCTTCATCACCGGTTACGTGCCGGGCGGCATGCCCATGGATCTGCGGTCAGACGATCCCACCGCGCCGCAGGTGGCCTACAAGATTCTCAAAGGCTCTGCGCTAGTGCTGCAAATTCATTACACCACCACCGGTAAGCCCGAAAAGTCACAAATCTCCGTTGGCTTTCGCTTTGCCAAAGAGCGCGTTGACAAGACCACCAAGTTCTTTGTCTTGGACCCGCGCGGCTGGTCGATCACCCCGGGCGACGGCATGTTCGAGATTGCGGAATCTCGCGAGATCAAAGACGACGCGACGCTGCTGGGGCTCTTCTCGCACATGCACGTGCGCGGTCGCGATATGACCTTCAAGGCGCACTATCCCGACGGCAAGACCGAAACGCTGTTGCAAATTCCCAACTACAATTTTGAGTGGCAATTGGGATATGTCTGCCACGATAAAATTCCGGCAGGCACCAAGATCGAGGCGATCGCTCACTTCGACAACTCAAAGTTCAATCCGTATAACCCTGATCCTGCCCGCGCCGTGCCGTATGGAGACCAGACCTACGACGAGATGTTCAATGGCTTCGTGTTCTGGATCAACGACAACGAGAATCTGAATCTCAAGATCGATCCCAAAACCGGCACGGCCTTGAAAGAACAAGTAACCAAGAAGGTCGCTCAAGACTGATTCGTGGCGCACGCCTCACATCTGCGTGAGGTCATAAACTCGAAAGCCGCGTGATTCAAACATTGGCCGCGACAGCAACTCGCTCGGCCATTGCACATCGTCGCCGGCATGCAGTAAGAACCAGCGAGCGCCGCTTTCTTTGGCGATGCGCCGCACGTTCTCACTGGCGCTTGCCTGCTTGAAAGCTTCTGTCAGCGCGCCCCGCTCGCGATGAATCGCGCTCAGCGCGCCGCTGCCAGGATACGTGTCGGTGGGCGAAATGCTCACCATCGCCCGTCGCTCGGTCAGCGCCGCGGTCAAGAGCGTCGGATCGTTCCGCGAATCCCAAACGACGTCCAGCGGATTGCTCTCGCGATGGATATACCGCGCGCAGTCCGCAAGTCCGGTTTTCACCGGGGAGGACCGGTCAATGAATGTTTGCGTTCCCAACACCAGCGGCACGGCCAATAGTGGCAGTGCGGCCAGGTATCCGGTGCGCCATTTCGGCGGTGTCCATCGATTCCAAAAGGTCACCAGCACGCCTGTCGTCCAAACCACCGCCAACAAGTACACCCACGCAAACGCGCGGTGCTGAAGTTCAAACGGATCGCCGTTGGCGTTGGGCGGCAACAGTATCGCTGATGCCAGATAAAGCCCCAGCGCGATGAGCAGCGCCAACAGCAGCCAGGCGCGCCGGCGATCGATCGCCAATGCAATCATCGCTGCCGCAAGCAACAATAAGCCCCCTTGAAACGTGACGAGTATCACAAATCCGAGACGCGCCAGCGCGCCGCTGGCGCCGCTTTGCATGACGTAAGGCCGCAGTCGCTGCGCCGCCGAATCGGCCGGTGTCTGCGCTGCCAAGATATGATCCGCGAATGCGCTGCCCAGTTCGGGGTCGATGCCAACCGATGGCGCCGAACGCAATTGAGTTAGCCCTACAATTCCGGCCAGGCCCAGCGCCCCGAGCGCCACGGCCGACGGCCACATCCGCTGTGTTCCAAAGCGACGCCATGCCAAGAGGAACAATAGGCAGCCCAGCGGCACAACCGCCACAAACACATTCGCCTTGAAAAAGATCGTCGACGCGGCGATCGCCAACGAAAACCAAACCAGCAGTATCCGCCGACGGCGAATCGCGATTGCCAAAATCCCCAGCGCGACTGCCGCCGCCGACACCGCGTAAGCAAGCGCCGGCATCGCTTCGAGAAAAATGTTGAAGGAATAGAGGTCGATGCCAAATCCCCAAATCGAGGGATCGGGCAGTAGCCGCAAGGCAATCGCGCACCAGAAGCCAGCCCGCGGTCCAAACCACTGGCTCCCCAGAAAGTACGCAGCTAGTCCGGCGAGGAAAGTTCCCAGCGGGTACCACAATGATGTCAGCGCCTCATAGGCCCCGCTGCCGCCCAAGTCGGCCAGTAGCGCCGGATAGGCGAGACTGGCGTAGTGATAAAAAGCCAGCGGCACCCCCGCGAATTGAATCGAGCCGTTGCCAACCGCGCTGCCGGGCAGTAGCAGCGGCGTCACATGCGTCGCGTGGAAGAAGTACTCGACAAATGGCCGGTACACCGTCCAATCTTCCGCTGTCTCCGCGACGGGGCAAAGGTGCCGCAGCCAGAACGTTGAAGCCAACAAACTGGTGAGCGTCACGATAAAGCTGGGCCACTCCGCGCGTCGGCCAGGGTTCCAGTCGCCAATGCGGCGCGCTAGCGTCGCGTACAGCGTTAGTCCGACAATCGCCTGTGCTGTATACAGGTTGGCTAGGTTCATCGGCGTTAGCATGCGCAGCGCCGCCAGCGTCAGTCCCAGCCAGAGCATCCCCACTAAGAGCGCGTGCGAGAACAGCCGCGGCACAAACTGATTCAGACCCGCCAGCGCGAAAATCACTCGTCCCCAAACCAGTGCGCAGATCGTCAGTGACGCCAAAATGCCGATCTGCGGCAAGCTGATCGTGCGGGTGGTCGCCACTGTCCACAGACAAAAGCAGACGCAGCAAGCGATCAGCGATGCAATGTCCGCCGCGCGCAGATGGCGTGTCAAACGGCCGGGGAGGCGATTGCTCGGCTCTAGTCCCGTCGATGGATGCGCCGCCAACCCGGCAGGCTTGTCACCGATATCGCGCGCCTTGGCGGTCGAAGCTGGCATGGCCCAGGTCGTGTCGCAGTGGATTGGAGGTCAGCAGCGCCCCTGCCCATCGTAGTCGGCCGTCGCTGGCTCGCCTATTTCGCGGCCGCTTCAATGGGCAATTGTTCCAAAAACTCGCGATATTCTCGGTCCAACTCGGAGTAGCTCTTGCCTGTCAACTCCGCCAGCGTGCCAGGCCGATCGACGCCAGAGTAGACCGCCGAGATGTAGCCCAACAGCGCGTCGCGATAGAGGCCGTCGTGAAAGTGCATCAGAAAGTGCGTTAACCCCGCCGATTGACTGTACAACTTGGCGATTCGCGGATCGCGTTGCAGTTGCGACATTCCCAAAAGCGTGAGTTGTTCCAGCGGCACATAGAATTGATCCGCCAGCGCGCGGTGTCGCGCTGCGGCTAGTCGCGGCGCGCGTGTGCCGCCGAGTGTGTCGAATCCCCCGTGCTGTGACAGCGATTCCATGTAGCAAGCGATCCCCTCCAAGATCCAAAAGTTCGCTCGCAGTCCAATGTTTGCCACCACGTCGCGCGTCTCGCTGAACAATTGGTGGCTGGCCTCGTGATACAGGGTGCTGTGGTCCTCGTCGTCCGTGGCAAAAAAGTAAGCGGTGCGCATATCGCCCAGATAAATCCCCGTTGTGGCCACATCGCGTGGAATATGTCCCTCCAGCGCGCGATTGTACTCCTCTCGATTGCGGAAATGCGTCACCAGATGGCGTGGGCCTTGATCGCCCCGCCCTGCGCCTCGGCCTTCAAAGAGTCGGAGCAGTTGTTCCGGCGAGGCATAGTATGCGGCGAACGTTTGCTGCCATGCGCGGTATAGCCGCTCCAGTCGCTGTCCCAGCTTTACGCCAGCTTCCAAACTGTGGTTGGTTCGAATCGAGTAATGCTCGGTCTCGACATGCCACGCCCGGCTCATGTCGCTGCGTAGTCGCGTCTCCTCTTCGCGGCTGATCCAGCGCCCATTACAGTAGCGCTCTCCTGCCTCATAGCGCGACACATAGCCGGCCGGCAGCCAGCCAAACTGATCATGCCACACCTGCCCCTTGCGCAACTTCTCCACTTCAAACGGTGTGTGCCAACGGCCCTTGTACCGAATGAAACCCAGTAGCTTGCGCCCCTGCTCGTTGTCGGGATCGACGCGCAACATGGCCAGCACCAACTCGTACCCCAGCGAGGCGTGCTTGGCCCGCATCGCCTGCCGCGCCAGCTCCAACAACCCGGCGGCATGCGCTTCTCCGAGCTTGCGCAATTCGGCTTCCCATTGGCGCGCCGCCGGCGCAGAGGAATCTGATGTCAAGTCTTCGTCGACGTCGCCAGACAACGTGACGACATACAAGGTCCACGGATCGCGCGGGCGGGTGAGCTGCCGAGTCTTGCGGGCTTCGTCGGTCAATCCCTGCGCTTCGCACGTTGCAGCCAGCCGCTCTAGCTGCGCGGCGAATTCCGACTCCAGCCGGGCCCGATCTTGCTGAATGACCTCAAGTGCCCCGGCAGCCGCTTGCGATCCAGAGGCCCAAAGACCGGCGCACGCAATGACCGCGCACACAATCAGCTTGAAGTTCCAGGCGCGCTGCGTACCAATCCACCACATCAAAGCGGGCCTCTTGCCGCGAGATACAACGTCAATTCCCGATCCAGAAGCTGCGGCTCTATTCCAGTCTAAACTCAGCCAGCACCGGATAGTGATCCGAAAGCGGCTTATTCGGATCGGGATATTCCAATCGCCGCCACTTCAGCGGCTTCCAGCCGTCGCCATGATAGAAGATATGATCGATGCGACCGGCCCCTTCCAGCATGGTGCGCACATTGTCGTCTCGCCCGCCGGGCGACGCTTTTTCACATACGGTGTAAGAATCCTTCCAGCCGCCGCTGGTCAGCTTGGGATAATCGCCGCGTTCTTGCTCGGTGTTGAAATCGCCGACAAACAGCATCGGCAGTCCCTCGGCGACAAAGGGCGCAAACTTTTGCTGGCACAATTCCGCCATCCGCACCTGGCTCGGCATGCTGTTGTCGAAGTGCGTGTTGAAGAAATAAAGTTCGCGGCCGCTCGCCTTATGCCGTAGTTTGGCCCACACCACCAATCGCGGCAGCGCGTTTCCAAACCCAATTGACACCCGATCTGGCGTTGGCGACAGCCACCATTCGCCCCTCCCCAGCTCTTCGAATGTGTCGCGCTGATAGAGCAACATGGCGTCGGGATAGCCCTTGTGGAACAGCGCCTCGTATCCCGGCAGCGCCTTCACCAGGTAGGCTGCCTGAGCCGGCGTTGGCTCTTGCAGTCCAATCAAGTCCGCCTTGGTGTCAAGTATCAGCTTCGCGCTCGCCTCACGCCGCTCCTTCCATCGTGGCGCCGGTGGATGGTCGCCAATTTCGACCAGGATATTGAAGGTCAATACTGTGAGGTCAATCGGCTCGGCGGCGCGAATTGCCGCTGCCTGCCAAGCCAATGCCGCCATTGCAAGTAAAACGATGCGCTGCATGAACTAGCTCAATTCAGTGTTTAGGAAGAGTGCCCCCGAACTCGCGATCGATGCCAGTTTCATTGTTGCTTCTGGAACGACGCGTCGAAAGTGACCGCGCTCGGCGCAAAATCGAGCCGCCGCACGAACTCAGCGGCTTCCCGCGCCCCGTGCTCGCGATCCATTCCAGAATCCTCCCATTCCACCGACAATGGCCCCTGATAGCCAATTTGGTTCAGCGCGCGAATAATCTCCTCGAAGTTCACACCCCCTCGACCGGGTGAGCGAAAATCCCAGCCGCGCCGAGGGTCGCCAAAGTTCAAGTGACTCCCCAAGATTCCCGATCGGCCGTTCAACGTCACCGCCGCGTCCTTGATGTGAACGTGATAAATTCGGTCCGCGAACGCCCGCACAAACTCCACGGGGTCGATGCCTTGCCAGTGCAAATGGCTGGGGTCGAAATTGAAGCCAAACTCTTCTCGGCGTCCCACCGCTTCGAGCGCGCGCTGCGCCGTGGGGATGTCGAATGCGATCTCCGTGGGATGGACCTCCAGGGCGAAGCGGACTCCACACTCGCCAAAGACATCAAGAATCGGCTGAAAGCGTTCGGCGAATAGCTCGTAACCCGCGTCAATCGTCGAATCTGGCACGGGTGGAAACGAGTACAAGTACGGCCAGATGCTTGATCCGGTAAAGCCATTCACCACGCTCACACCCATGCGCTGCGCGGCTCGAGCCGTGTTCTTCAGTTCCTCAGCCGCGCGGCGGTTTACCCCTTCGGGCTTTCCGTCCCCCCAAACCGCCGGCGGCAAAATGCTCTGGTGGCGAGCATCGACCGTATCAAGCACTGCCTGGCCCACCAAGTGCGCGCTAATCGCATGGATCTGCAACTCATGGCGTTCCAGCAGATCGCGCCGATTGGCGCAGTATCCAGGCTCATTGAGCGCGCGATCGACTTCAAAATGATCTCCCCAGCACGCCAACTCCAGCCCGTCGTAGCCAAACTCGCGCGCGCGGCGAGCTAGGTCTTCGAGCTTCATGTCGGCCCACTGGCCCGTGAACAACGTGACTGGCCGTGGCAATGGACGCTCCTTCCTTGTGCGAATTTGTTGGGAACATTCTGACAGAATGCGCCCCGGTCGCAACGGATTGCCCAGGCAGCTATTCTGTTTCGCTATGACGCAAGCACTGGCGCAAGGTGATTACGAATTGCTCGATTTTGGCGACAGTCGCAAGCTGGAGCGATTCGGCCAGGTAATCGTCGATCGCCCCGCGCCTGCTGCATCGGTCCCGCGGCGCGATGAACATCTCTGGACCTATGCGAACTTGGTCTACTCTCGCGAAAGCGCTAGTCAAGGCAAATGGAACATCCATACTCCGTCCCCTGATCCGTGGATCTGGCAGTACCAGACGATGCGGCTCGAACTTAAGCCTACCGCCTCGGGACAGATTGGAGTTTTTCCCGAGCAGCGCGACAACTGGGATTGGATCAGTCAGCAATCGCGCCGCGTGTCGTCCGGCTGCGCCGTCTTGAATCTTTTCGCCTACACCGGCGCCAGCACGATTGCAGCGGCGAGCGCCGGGGTAACCGTCACGCATGTCGATGCCGCGCGCTCCGCCGTCGGCTGGGCTCGCGATAACGCTCGACTGAGCGGTTTGGCGGATTGTCCGATTCGCTGGATCGTCGACGACGCGCTCGGTTTTGTGCGACGCGAACAGAAGCGGGGACGGCGGTATCGCGGCCTGGTGCTCGATCCTCCCAGTTACGGACATGGCGCCGGTGGAAGCGCTTGGAAATTGGAGCGCGACCTTGAGCCGCTCCTTCAGTTGTGCGCGTCGCTGTGGGAATCACCCGGATTCATGCTGCTTTCTTGCCACACGCCTGGCTGGAATGCTGATCGTCTGGCGATGCTAGTTGCCAGGTATTTCCGGTCCCCTGCAATGGAAGCAGACGAGTCTTGGCTGACAGCCAACGATGGGCGGCGTCTGCCGACCGGCCACTACGTCCGCTGGACCGCTGAATAGAGCTATTTGGCGCTCAAATCGGCACACACAATCTCTTCGTCGCTGCGGGCGAAGACATGGCGATTCGCGTACGCAGGGTGCGCCCAGCATACCCCCTTGCCGCGCCGATTTAGCTGCAACACCGTCGGTTCAATCAACTTGGCGCGGCTGATCTCGTGGAATCCATCAGGGGCGAGTCGTGCGATGACGATCTCCCCTTGTTCGTTGACCATGAAGTACCGATCGCCATGCTTGACGGTGTGGATGGTGGCCCAGCGATTCTTCGGCACCGCCTCCAGGCTCTCCCAAATGCGCTCGCCCGTCTTCGCGTCCAGGCACCGCAATTCACCGTAGCTATCAACGCCGTACACATGATCGCCATCAAGAACCGGGGTGCTGATGATCGAATGCAGGCTTACGGTATGCTGCTCGTCCTTACCCAGCTTTCGCCAGATTGGCTCAACGGCGAGACGATCGGGATCAACCCGCAACATTAGTGAGCCGTCGTAAAACGAAGATACGAATAGCCGATTGTCGTTGAAAACCGGCGTGGTGATGCCGATCACCATCCGTGTCGGCTTGAATTCGTGTTGCCAATATAAGTCGCCGGTCTTTGGATCGAGGCCCGCCACGTGATCGCCCGTCCAAACTACCAGCACATCCTTTCTGGCCTGTTGAATTAAAATCGGCGCCGAATACGACGCTCGGTCGGCTAGCGCCTTCCATCGTCCAACGCCTGTTGCCTTGTCGAGCGCCACGACGCACGCGCCTTCGCCGCCAATTTGCGTGATGATCAAATCGCCATAGATCAGGGGCGAGGCGGCGATTCCCCAGATCGGCATCTCAATTTTGAAATCCGCGTTCAAGTCACGCTGCCAAATCACACTCCCCGACTTGGCGTCGAAGCAGTGCAAGTGCCCCATGGCGCCCAGTGAGTACGCCTTGTCTTCGTCAATCGAGACAGAAGCTCGCGGTCCCGCGTCGTAGCCCACTCCCACATAGGTGCAGTCGTAATTGTGCGACCAAACCTCAGAGCCGGTCTCCGCGTCGAAGCAATGCACACGCTCGATTTGCTTCGGCTCCGTCATACGGTCGGTGACGTACACCAGTCCGTGCGCCACCGTCGGGCCGCTATAGCCGCCTGCGATCTTTGCGCGCCACTTGATGGCAAGTTGTGGTGACTCAAACTTGTCGACAATGCCCTTCTCACTCCACACGCCGTCGCGGCCGGGCCCTCGCCACTGCGGCCAGTCGTCGGCCGTAGCGGAGCGAAGCACACCAAACCAAAGTCCCAACAGGCCCCAAACTACCCAACGCTGCTTGCTCTTGCCGTGTTTCATCTTATGCCTCGATCGGTGTTCGCGCCGTTAGCGGTGGTAGTCCCTGGTGGAGTCGATTGTCGCCATTACGCCGTTTTGGGCTGCACCAGGTTCAACTCGGCGATCATCAATTCGCGAATTTTGAACTTCTGTATCTTGCCGGTGACCGTCTGCGGGAACTCGTCCACAAAGCGCACATACCGCGGCACCTTGTAGTGCGCCAATCGCGATCGGCAGAACGCCAACAATTCGGCCTCGGTCACGGTTGAGCCGCGCTGTAGCTTAACCCAAGCGCAAAGTTCCTCGCCGTACTTTGGGTCGGGAACGCCCACGACAGACGCCTGTTCCACCGCGACATGCGTGAACAAGAACTCTTCAATCTCGCGTGGATAGACATTCTCGCCGCCGCGAATCACCAGGTCTTTGATCCGCCCGGTGATGCGATAATAGCCCCCCTCTTGACGCAGCGCGATGTCGCCAGAGTGCAGCCAGCCATCCGTGTCGATCATCTTCGCGGTCGCCACAGGGTCGTTGTAATATCCCAACATGACGCCGTGACCTCGCGTGCAAAGTTCTCCTTGTTCCATGTCCCCCAATTCAGCCCCGGTCCCCGGATCGACGATCTTGACTTCCAAGCCGGGCAACGGCCTGCCGACAGTCTCCACGCGCAGTTCCAAGGGATCGTCGGCAGTTGTCTGCGTGATCACTGGCGATGCTTCAGTCAGACCATACGCAATCGTCACCTCCCGCGCTCCCATGCGGTCCACTACCTGCCGCATCACTTCAATTGGGCAAGGGCTGCCCGCCATGATGCCGGTTCGCAAGCTGCTTAGATCGCGCCCTTCCAACGAACTGTCCTGCAACTGGGCGATAAACATCGTCGGCACACCATAGATCGACGTCGCGCGCTCCCGCTCAATGGTGTCCAGCGTGGCGGTCGGCTGAAACGACTCCGCGGGCACAACCATCGCCGCGCCATGCACCACCGAGCAGAGCACCCCCATCACACAGCCAAAGCAGTGATAAAACGGCACGGGAACGCAAATCCGGTCCGCTTCGGTAATGCGCTGGCACTGGCCTACGTAATAGGCGTTGTACAGCAAATTCCGATGCGACAGCGTTGCTGCCTTCGGGAATCCCGTCGTTCCCGAGGTGTATTGGATGTTGATCGCGTCGCCCGGAGATAGTCCCATTTCGCGTTCGGCCAGGGTTTGATCAGAAATAGCGACGCCTTCTTCGATCATCGCATCCCACGACAAAGCGCCAGCCGGCGTAGCGCCGCTCAACGAGACGACGGCGCGAAGGCGCGGAAATTTGTCGGTATGCAACCGGTTCGGCGTGGCGGCGGACAACTCCGGGCAGACTTCGCCCAGCATGGCGAAGTAATCCGACGTTTTGAAGCGATCGACCAGAAACAGCGCCACGGCGTCGCTTTGCCGGAGCACGTATTCCAGCTCAAAGGCGCGATATGCGGGGTTGATCGTCACCAGCACTGCCCCGATTCGCGCTGTGGCAAGTTGCAGTAGCGGCCATTGCGGCACATTGGTCGCCCAAATGGCCACATGCTGCCCTCGTTCGATGCCCAGCGCGACGAGTCCCTTCGCGCAGCGACTCACCTCGGCCTCCAACTCGCGATAAGTGCGGCGATAGCCGCTTGCCGCAAACACGAGCGCTTCACGATCCGGAAAGCGCTGGCTAGTTTTTCGCAGCGCTTGTCCGATGGTGAGGCCATCAACCCAAGGTGATTCGACGTGAGGCATCGTGATTGTGTCCGTCCGCGAGAAGTTGTGTTAGTTGACAGATTGTTAATCGCCGACGCGCATGTAGCAAGCAATCTCACGCAATGAGCTGATCACACTGCGATCTGCGGTACTGGGTCGACCGTGGACACGCGGACGAACGCGCCAGAAAGGCGTCGTCAACGCAGTAGTGGGTCGGCGGTCACAGCCGCCCAAGGGACAAAGATCACCAGCGGCGCCCAGGCGGCCAGTGCCGGGCTGATGAAATAGATGGCCCCCAAATACTGGCAGGCCAGCACGATCAGCATAAAAACGGTGACAATCGCGATGCACAGACCGATCGCCACGAAGATATTGCGGTTTTCACGCCCTACGATCAATGGCAGCCCTAACAGCAAAAGTGTCGCGTCCAGAAATGGCTGAACAAGTCGGGCATGTATCGCCACGCGCACGTCGGCGCCATAATCCAGGCTCGGGTTGCGTAAGCCACGAATCAATTGCCACGTTGACGCGAACTGGCGACTCTTTTGCCCGCTGGTGAGCTGCCGAAAGTCCATGTTGCTCACCACAAAGCACTCGCCTACTTCAAGCCAGCGCGCGTCCTTGGGAGTGATCAGCACCAATCGGCTGCCACGTTTGAGCGAATCAAGCTCGCCGATGTGGGACGGCTGCTCGACGCCTTTCAGCAAATATCCGCCCGGATGCTCCTGGTTGGCGGGCTGATAGTAGGCGTCTTTCGCCGAGAGTTGCTTGCCATAGGTGTCCAGGCCGGCCGGCAAGAGAAAGCTCGGCTGAATGATCTTGCGATCCTTGAAGACAGTTTCTTGGCCGCGAAATAGCACATCGGTTTCCAAATCGTAACGCGGTTGCAGTTCCGTCGCTTTGTCGCCACTCAGATTCTTGGGATCGCGGCTCAGTTGCGTGCTCAACTGCGGAATCACCACTTCGCGACTAATAGCCGCCACAACGCTGATCGCAAGCGCGGCGACAATGACCGGCCGGATGACGCGGCTCGTGGCGATGCCGGCGGCCGATAGCGCGGTCAGCTCATTATTTCGCTGGATCCACGTCACCGTGAACATGGCCGAAATCAACGCCAAAATGCCGCAAGTGCGGTCGAAGAAAAACACGCTGCGGTAAGCGTAGAATGTCCCCAGTAGCGACAAGAGATTGCCCTCCTTCTCAGCCGCTTTGGCGAATTCGTCCAAATTGCTGAAGGCGTCAAAAACGATGTACAGCCCGGTCAGACTCGTAAAGCAAATGATGAACACCTGCACGAATTGACGGAGCAAATAACGATCGATAATGCGCATCTGAGCTAGCCAAGAACGCTGGCGCCAACGGAAATGCAGCGGATACTAGGGAAGTGAAAAAGTTCGGTCAAGACGAGCATCGCGCCATGAAACCCGCTCAGGTAGCTCCGAAAGCCACTCCGATGCGGATGCTGCCGCGATGGCTCCGCGGCTTGGGCAACCGTACGGGCGATTTGCTGTTTCCGCCGCTCTGCTCGTTTTGCGGGGTGGATTTGCAGCATGCGACCGATCGGCTGGGGCTCTGCGAGACGTGCATCGCTGCCATGCTGCCGCCGCCGCGCATTGTTTGTCCCCGCTGTGGCAGCGTGCTCGGAGTGGTTGGCCAAACTTGTCTCGCGTGCGCCGAACGCCGCATGCGCGTCGACGCGGTGATCACGCTGGGCGATTATCACGCGGAACTGCGCGAGGCAGTGCTCAGAGCAAAGTGCGCGCGCGATTTTGTTTTGGCTCGTTCTCTTGCTCGGCTCCTGTGGCGACAGCATGGCCCCGAGCTGGCGGCTTGGCGCGCCGACGTGGTGGTTCCTGTTCCAATGCACTGGCTCCGGCGCGCCTGGCGCGGCGTAAATAACCCCGAGGCGATGGCAACCATTCTCGCCAACCAACTTTCCGTGCCCGCCACTAATCTGTTGAGGCGGCAGCGCCGCACCCCTGCGCTGGGGCCGCTCAGCGCTCCGCGTCGCCGCCTGGCGATGCGCGGCGCATTCCGCCTGCTACATCCAAGCGACTTTCGCGGCGCCAGAGTGCTCCTGATCGACGATGTCGTCACCTCGGGCGCCACCACTAGCGCGATCGCTCAGCAGTTTCGCAAAGCGCGCGCGGAGTTTGTCGCCGTCGCTGCAATTTGTCGCACGCAAACCCCCGCTTCGCAGGCGACTAGTGTTTGACCTAGTAGTCGCGTCGCATCGGCGCGCCCGCTGCTAGACGGCGATGCGGCGAAATGTTCAATTAGCCTTCAGCGCACAACCCATCATACTGAGACAATCGTGAAGCTTCGGATCGGCACTCGCGGAAGTCTGCTGGCGCGCTGGCAAGCCGATTGGGTGGCCAGTCAGTTGCGCACACTGGCCGGCGCCGAGGTCGAAGTCTTCGAGATTCGCACGCAAGGCGATGCGCGGACCGAATCGATCAGCGGTCTGTCAGGCCAGGGAGTTTTTACTCGCGAAATCCAACTGGCGTTGCTCGATCACCGCATCGATTTGGCGGTGCATAGTCTTAAGGATCTGCCGACAGATGTTGTCGAAGGGTTGCAGCTCTCGGCGATCCCAGTTCGCGAATCCGTTGCCGACGCCCTGATTTCAGTCGCTGGAGCCAGCTTGGCGAAACTTCCCGCTGGCGCGACCATCGGCACTGGCAGCATCCGCCGCCGCGCCCAGTTGCTGCACGCCCGTCCCGACCTGCGGATGGCCGATATCCGTGGCAATGTCGACACCCGTCTGCGTAAGCTTCGCGACGGGGAGTTTGCCGCCATTGTGCTAGCTGAGGCAGGTTTACGACGTCTCGGTCTGGATGGCGAAATCACCGAAGTGCTACCCCCTACTTTGATGCTGCCAGCAGTGGGGCAGGGGGCGCTTGGCATCGAAACGAGAGTCGACGATCCACAAACGATCGCGGCGGCAAAGCACTTGAACCACTCGCCTTCACAGATGGCCGTGCTGGCCGAGCGTGCGCTGCTAGCAGAGCTTCGCGGAGGATGCCTGGCCCCCATTGGCGCCTGGGCGCGTTTGGAGGGCGCAGCGCTGCAACTCTCGGCTGCGGTGCTCAGCGCAGACGGTCGAGAACGCCTGCTTGCCCAGGCTTGCTCCGAGCCTGACCAAGCAACGGAACTAGGGCATCGAGTCGCAGCACAACTACGAGCGCAGGGCGCCGATCGTCTCGTGGAGCAATCTCGCAAGGCCCCTTAGCGGCGCGTCGGATCGGCAGTAGTTGCCGCTCGATCGGCAACCCTAGCGCGATCAGCAACTTTTGCCGTGCATCGGTCGCTATTGTTCGACTCGACCGATGCCGATCGCTAAGTCTCGGAAACTCCTCACGTTGCATCTCTCCCGCAAGCGAATTTCATTCTCCGCCACAACGTTTGGCATCCCGATTGCTTTCAGCGGGCGACACACAACGTCACCGGATCGAAAGCAATGCCGTACGGTCTCTACATCTCCGCTGAAGGCGCCCGGGCTCAAAGCCGGCGGCTGGAAGTCATCGCCAATAACATGGCGAATGTCGGCACAACCGGCTTCAAGCGCGACTTGGCGATCTTTCAAGCTCGCTATGCGGAAGAGACGCAACAAGGCCTCGACTCGCCGGGCTCGCGCTCGATCAACGACATTGGCGGCGGCGTGGAGTTCCGAGAGACCGTGACGACCTTCAGTCCTGGGCCGCTAGATCCCACCCACCTGCCAAACGACCTGGCTATCGAAGGCGAGGGCTTCTTCCTGGTCCGCAAGGATGGTCAAGACTATCTCACGCGGGCCGGAAATTTTGTCATCACTCCCAATGGTGACCTGCTTACCCCAGATGGCCATGCGGTGATCAATGCCGATGGCGAACCAATGAACATCCCGCCCGAACGCGGCGCCCATCGTTGGACCGAGGACGGCGCCGTGGTTCAGCCGGGCACCAAGCAATTTCTGGCGATCGTCAAACCGCCGGCCCTTGGCGATCTGGCGAAGGCCGGCGAATACCTGTTCTCGAGCCTGGCCGAGGTCGAACCAGTTGACCCGCCGAAGCGCAACGTCAAGCAAGGTTTCCTGGAAAAGTCCGCCGTGCGGCCGACGCAGGAAATGATGCACATGATCGAGGCGTCGCGCGTCTTCGAGGCCAATGTGAATCTCATTCAGAACCAAGACCAAATGTACGGCGCGCTCATTACCCGAGTGCTGCGCACTGCTTAATCCACGGATTGCGATACCGCCATGAGTGTTCAAACGCTTTACACCGCTGCCACCGGTATGGATTCGCTCCAACAGCGGCTCGACACCATCGCCAACAACCTGGCCAACATCAATACCGATGGCTACAAGGCGTCGCGGGCAAACTTCCAAGACCTGTTCTACCGACAGGAAATGTTGCCCGGCATCCAAGACCAGCAGGGCAATTTCACTCCCACTGGCATTGCGATCGGCCTCGGAGTCCGGGTCCGCAGCACGCAGACCGACTTTTCTCAAGGCGCTTTCAAAGAGACAAACCGCCCGCTCGATGTAGCGATCGTCGGCGAGGGGTTTTTTCAGGTGCTCGACCCGCCGACTGGGCAACTCATTTACACTCGCACCGGCAGCTTCAACCTCAACTCCAACGGTCAAATGGTAATCGGCTCCGCCTTGGTCGGACGCCAGCTTGAGCCCGCCATTACCATACCGCCGGATGCCACCAATGTGACGATCGGGCCCAACGGCATCGTCTCAGTCTTGCAGCCCGGCCAACAGAACCTGACGCAAGTCGGACAGATTCAGCTCGTCAAGTTCATCAATCCCGAGGGACTGCTCAAACTGGGCGAAAACCTCTACCAGCAGACCGACGCGTCCGGACCTCCGGTGCTCACCGACAATCCGGGCAATCAAGGGCTGGGAACGCTGCAGCAAAACGTCATCGAGGCCTCCAACGTCGAGCCGGTCAGCGAGTTGATCGACCTGATCACCACCCAGCGCGCCTTCGAACTCAATTCGCAAGTCGTGCAGGCCGGCGATCAAATTCTGCAACTCATTTCCACGCTCCGCCGGTTCTAATTGGATAGCGGCATCGCGCAAGGACGCAACATGCGGCAAGTAGTTCATGTCACCGGTTTGCTCGTAATTTGCCTGGCGCCGATCGGGCCGGTCGAAAGTGGCGAAGTTCGCTTTCGCGCCGCCTGCACGACCGCAGGCAGCTTGATTCGATTGGACGATCTGGCCGAAGTGATTGGCGACGACGACGCCACACGCCAACTGGCGAAAGCTGAAATCATGCCGGCCCCCGCGGCCGGCGAGAAAGCGGCGATCTCGGCACAAGAAGTTTGCGACCGGCTCCGCCTCAAGGGGGTTTCACTGGCCGGCCATGCCATATCTGGGGCAAGTCGAATTCTGCTCGCTGGCGAAAGCCCATCGACGCCCGTATCGCCGAAACCGACTCGCGCCCCCGATACCCTCCGCCGACAGGCGGAGGCGCGATTGACTGGCGCCATGGTCGAGCATCTCTCGCAGTTCACCGCGGCAACTCCGGCCTGGTCGTTTCGCTTTGAACTCAGCGACGAGCAGGTGCGCACCGTCTGCGGCGCCTCCGTGAAGCCCAAGGTAACGGGCGGCACGTCCCCTTGGACTGGGCCCCAACGCTTTCAGTTCTCCTTGGGCGATGCGATGGAAGTGCGTCAGTTCGAACTTGCTGTGGAGGTGTCGGCCGCGCAGCCCATCGTTGTGGCGGCCCGGGCATTGGGGCGTGGCGTCGTGCTCAGCCGAGCCGACCTGCGACTCGAAACCCCCGCCACGGCCAATGCTGCCACCGACGCCTTGGTGCGGCTCGAAGACGTCGTCGGCCGAGAGACTCTCCAAACGCTTTCGGAAGGTCAATCACTGACCGCGGCGCTCTTGCAGGCGCCGCTCCTCGTCCGTGGTCGCGATATCGTGACGGTATTTGCTCGTTGCCCCGGTGTTCGCGTTCGCACCACCGGCCGCGCGCTGGAAGACGGAGCACTGGGAGCCCTGGTGACCATCGAATCGCTGGCCGACCGAAAATCGTTCTTCGCACGCGTCTGCGGGCCGCAGGAAGTTGAGGTGTTTGCTGGCGCTGGACAGGCTGCGGCAATTGCCAGAACCTCGGGTGGCGACAAACTCCAATCAGTGTCCACGAGGGCGAAGTAGTCATGGCGCGCAATTTGGTGCGGAAAATTCGACGCCGATTGTGGGTGGTGGCGGCCCCGGGCGTCGCCACGTTGGCTCTCTCCGATTTGGCCTTTGGCCAAACCTCCAGCTTGCACAAGTTGGGCACGGTCACTGCGCAGCCACTCACGTTGGAAAACACCTCCTTCACCTACGTCAAGCTGGAGCCGCCCCGCGAAATCAAGATCAACGACATCGTCACGATCATTGTCGACTACAAGACGCAACACCTCAGCCGCGGCAACTTGCAGCGACGCAAACGATCGAACATGGCGGCCATTCTCCAGCGTTGGATTCAGTTCGAAGGCGGCAATCTCGCCCCCACTCCGATGGGCTTGGGCACGCCAAGCATCGAAGCGCAGCTTAACAATCAGATGCAAACTCAGGTGCAGTTGGACTCCGGCGACACGGTCAAATTCCAAATCGCCGCCACGGTCGTCGATATCCGCCCCAACGGCAATCTGGTGCTCGAGGCGCATCGCCGCATCGAAAACAACGAGGACACGTATGAGCAGCGCTTGAGCGGCATCGTCCGCCGCGAGGACGTCTTGCCGAACAACACGATCCTCAGCGAGGACGTGGCCGAGTTGAACATTGAGAAAGTAGAAACCGGACACGTGCGCGATGGTTACAAACGCGGCTGGCTGCTGCGATGGCTCGACAACGTTGGCCCGTTCTAATTGCTGCTCGGAGATGACCCCCATGCGTGGTTGGTGGATCGGTATCGTCACTGTCGCCTTAGCCTTGGCCTTCGCGCCGTCGGTCGATGCCGGCACGCGTCTCAAGAACATTTGTCACATCAAGGGCCAGGAAGAAAATACCTTGCAAGGGCTGGGTCTGGTCGTCGGACTCAACGGCACTGGCGATGGCGGCGCCTTTCTGCCCGCGATCCGCAGCCTAGCCACCGCGCTGCAATTGATGGGCAATCCTGTCGGCCGTGGCGGCGCGCTGGAATTGAAAGACGCCCGCAATGTGGCCATTGTCATGGTCACCGCGACAGTGCCTGGGGCCGGCGCACGCGAAGGCGAACTCTTGGATTGCCAGGTCAGCTCAATCGGCTCCGCCAAGACGTTGGCTGGCGGCCGACTGTTCTTGACGCCGCTTACCGGACCAGTGGTCGAGAACACCCGCATCTATGGTTTTGCGTCCGGAGCCATCGAACTCGACAATCCGCGCTTTGGCGCCACGGGCCGAATTCACCAGGGTTGCCGGCTCGAAGAAGACTTCTTTAACGCCTATCAGCAAGACGGCGCCATTACACTCGTGCTGGGGCAGAACCACGCCGATTTTCAAATCGCGCAAATGATCGGCCAGCGCATCAACGAGCATTTCGATCTGCAAACCGGCGGAAAGGCGATCGCGCAGGCCCTGAATCAAGGCAATGTTAAGGTGCTGATTCCGCCGCAGAACCAAGAGGACCCGGTCGACTTCATCGGCGAGGTCATGGGGCTCGAAGTGCTGCTCGAGGCCGAGATCGTTCCCCAAAGCCGCGTGGTCATCAACGAGCGAACCGGCAGCATTGTCATCGACGGCAGCGTGAAGATCGGGTCGGTGGTCGTCTCGCATCGCAACATTGTCGTGGAGGCAGGCTACGAACTGCCCGACGAGATGTTTGTCGCGGTGAATCCTGCCAGCGAGCAGACCGCCGAACTGAAGTCGCTCGTCGAGGCGCTCAACGCGGTCAAAGTGCCTACCGACGACATCATCGACATCATCAAAGGTCTGGAGCGCAGCGGTAAGCTGCACGCTCGACTGATTATCGAATAACTCGCGGCGATTGTTAGGAGAACTCGTATGGACATTCGAGCCACCATGATCGGATCGCAGCCGGCGTCGCAACCGTTCGGCGCGCTCTCCAAGCCCAATGCAGACGACTCCGAAGTCCGCAAAGCGTTCGACTCGTTCGTCGGCGAAACCTTCTACGGCCAAATGCTCAAGTCGCTGCGCAGCATGAACGGCAAGACGCCTTATTTTGACGGCAGTCAAGCGGAAGAGATCTTTCGCAATCAACTCGATCAGACTCTGGCGCAGGACCTAACCAAATCAACGGCCCATGAGTTCACCGGGCCCATGTTCGATCTGTTTCAATTGCAACGCGGCTAGTCGGCACTACCTGTCTTTCGGTCGGCTCGCATAGAAAACATGGAACGCGCGATGAACGCAACGTGGGAATCAGAACTGGGTCAATTGCTGCGCGATCTCTCGACAGCGCAACAAGAACTGCTCGATGTCCTCGCGGAAAAGCGCCGCTGTCTCGCGGAGTTCGACGTGCCCGGCATCGCCGCCCTGGCCCCGCGCGAGCATGAACTAAGCGAGCGGTTGGCCGCCTGCCAGCAGCGCCGCTTAGCGATTTTGGCGGGCGCCGCGCAGCGCGGATTGCCGGCTGAGAGCCTGCGGTCGCTGGTCGCCTCCCTGCCGCGCGGCGATCGGCAACCACTGGTGCAAGAAACCCGCGAAGCGACGCTTCGCGCCCGCTTGCTAGCACATCAATCGCTAGCCAATTGGGTGGTTGTCCAGCGCACGATACTGCATCTGTCTCAGCTCTTGGAGATTATCGCCACTGGTGGCAAGCTTCAGCCGACATATGGAAAGGAGTCGGCTTCCGCGGCGTCTGGCTCGTTCGTAGACCAGGCGGCCTAGCCAATCGGCGCAATTTCGCGACTCCCAGGCAGGCTGACCTATGTCGTTATTCAGCTCCATCCAGTTGGCCAACAACGCGCTTAAAGCGCAACAAATTGGCCTCCAAGTCGTTGGCCAGAACATCGCCAACGCCAACACGCCAGGGTACATCCGCGAAGAAGTCAAGCTGGCGCCAGCAGCGACTCAACAATATGGCGGCTTGCTCCTCGGCCTGGGTGTTCAGGTCGTCAGCGTCAAACAAAAAATCGACCTGTTTCTCGAACAGCGCCTGCGCAATTCCACTTCCGATCGCGCGCGTGGCGAGGTCAAGGAGCAATCCTACCAGCAACTCGAGGCGATGGTGAACGCCTTGGGAGACAACAACCTCAGCACTTCGCTCAATAACTTCTTTTCCAGCATTGCCCAAGTCCTCAATCAGCCAGAAAGCGTCGCGGCTCGTAATCTAGCGGCTCTCAAAGGCCAAACATTGGCGCAAGACATCAGCTCGCTCTCGACGCGCGCCCGACAAAATCGTTCTGACATGAACGATCGCGTCACCAAGATGTCAGACGACATCAATCGTCTCGTGGAGGAAGTTCGCTCGCTCAATCAACGGATCACGCAGGCCGAAGCGGGCGACAGTTCAAAAAGCGATGCGGTCGGGCTCCGCGATCAGCGTTATAAAGCGCTCACGTCGCTCTCCGAATTGATAGATATTCGCGTCGACGAGCAGAACAGCGGCGCCGTGAACGTCTACAACGGCGGTAGTTACCTGGTGTTCGAAGCCCTCAGTCGCAAGGTGGAGGTGGCCCAGTCGACCGACCGTGGCCTGACCATCTCAAATCTGCAGTTCGCCGATTCCAAGGCCCCCATCGACGCCAGCGGTGGCGAATTGTCCGGGCTCATCGAGTCGCGCGACCAAATCATTGGCGGATTTCTCGATCAACTCGACGATTTTGCCCATACCTTGGCCTTCGAGTTCAATCGTGTTTATTCCTCGGGGCAAGGCCTGAAGGGATTCAGCGAACTGACGTCCAACAATCACGTCGCCAATACAGATGCTCCATTGGACGCCGCCGGGCTGAGCTTCACACCGGTCAACGGTTCATTTCAGGTGAAGGTTTACAATCGCCAAACGAAGATTACGCAAACGACCGACATTCAAGTCAAACTGAACGGCCTTGACGACGACACCTCGTTGACCGATCTGGTTGCGCAGATCAATGGCATCAACGGCTTGTCCGCCTCGTTAACCGCGGACAAGCGGTTGAAGATCGTCAGCAACGCCAGCAACCAGGAATTCGCCTTCGCCGACGACACCAGCGGCGCGCTGGCGGCGCTGGGAGTCAATGTGTACTTCACTGGCAATTCGGCAATAAGCCTTGGTGTCGACCAAGGAGTGCTTGACGATCCGGCGCGATTTGCGGCGAGCACCAAGGGAATCGGCTCAGACACCGACAACGCCACCAAACTGGCGGCGTTCCTCGATCGTCCATTGGAGTCGAAGAACAACTCCACGCTCGCCGACCTCTACGACAAGTTGGCCGGCGATCTAACGCAGGCCTCCAGCGTGGCCAAGGCCGACGCCGATGGCTTTCGTGTCTTCGAGCAAACGCTCGTCGGCCACAAAAACGCCGTCAGCGGCGTCAGCCTCGACGACGAGGCCGTCAATATGCTGGCCTATCAGCGAGTGTTTCAAACGTCGGCCAAATACATCGCCACGCTCAATGAGTTGCTCGGAATATTGGTCAATCTCTAGCGCCGGATAAGAAAGCACACACGGATCAGTCATGGGCGCGATCGTACCTATCCCCACCACTCGGGTCAGCGATATCCTGGCTCGGCAACGATTGCAAACCCAATTGCAGTCCGATCAACTCGATCTGCTGCGACTGCAAGATCAGCTCAGTACCGGCAAGCGCATCACGGTCGCAAGTCAGGACGCGCCGGCGGCCCTACGCGCCATGAGCATTCAACGGCTATTGGAGCGCAAAGACCAAGTTCGCAAAAATATCACGGCCAACGAACTGTATCTCAAGACCACCGACACCGCGCTCAGCAATTCAGCGAACTTGCTGGCTGAAATTCGCGCCAGCGCCCTGGCGGTCGTCGGCAGTTCAAGCAGCGACACACAGCGTCTGGCGGTCGGCCTCGAAATCGACAACGCCATTCAAGAACTGATCGATTCCGGCAATCAACAAGTCAACGGACGCTATTTGTTCGCCGGCTCGCAAACAGCGCAGCTTCCCTTCGAGCGCGTCAACGACTCGGTGCGGTACAACGGAAACGCCACGAACTTAGAGAGCTACGGCGATGTCAACCTGCTCTTCGAAACAAACTTAACCGGAGACCAGGCGTTCGGCGGCATGACTAGCCAGGTTGTGGGCGCCGCCGATTTCAATCGCGCGCTGTCACGCGACACGAAACTATCCGATCTTCACGGCGGCGTCGGCGTTCGACTAGGCAGCATCTCCATCTCCGATGGCGCCAACACCAGTCTCGTCGACCTGAGCCGCGCAAGCACAATTGGCGATGTGGTCGACAAGCTCGAAGCCGGCGCCCCGCTCGCGCGCGCTATTCGCGTCGACATCACCGCGACCGGGCTCAATCTTCAAATCGACTCCGCGGGCGGAGGCAACCTTCTGGTTCAAGACATTGGCGACGGTTCGACCGCCAAGGACCTCGGCATCCTACGAACGATCCCGGCCGGAGTGGCCCCCGTCATCGGCGGCGACCTCGATCCTCGCGTCACGCTCACGACGCGCCTGGACGACATCTTGGGTTCGCGGGCTCGCGCGTTCATTGCGCCTGGCGGCGCCAACAACAATCTCGTTGTCACCGCGGCCAATCGCGGCGCTCAATTCAACAACGCAAACATTACATTGGTCGATGGCGGATTGGGTGTCGCCGGCAATGAATCGGTCGCCTACAACAGCGGCACGAATACGCTCACCGTCACCATCGAAAGCGGCGTCTCCACCGCCAATCAAATCATCAGCGCCATCAACGCCGATGGGACGTTCAACGCGACGCTCGATGCGCACGAACTCGAAAACGACGGCTCCGGATACGTGCAAGCCACCGTTTTCGATCCGCTTGCCGCCGGCAGCACTGCCGGGGGAAGTGGAATTGAACTTGATCTCGCAGCAGGCCTATCGGTCACCAATGGTGGATCGACCACCGTCATCGATCTGTCGGGCGCGGAGACCATTGAAGATCTGTTGAACGCGTTCAACGGCGCCGGATCAGGCCTTGCGGCCGAGATCAACTCCAGCGGCAACGGGATCAACGTCCTCAGCAAGATCAGTGGCCAGAATTTTCAGATCGGCGAGAATGGTGGCCAAACAGCGACGCATTTGGGGATTCGCAGCTTCACTGCGGCCACACAACTCAACTCGCTCAATCACGGTCGGGGCGTGCAAACCACCGCGGGGACCGACATGGTGATTGAGAGACGCGACGGGACGCGACTCGAGTTGGATCTTGACGGCGCGCAAAGTGTTGGCGACGTATTGGATTTGATCAACAATCATCCCAACAATCTCAACCCGACCACCAGAGTGGTCGCGCGTTTGGCCCAGACTGGCAATGGCATCGAACTCGTCAACGACGATCCGACCGGAGCCGGCGAACTGCGGGTATTGCGCGTGCCTCAAAGTCAGGCCGCAGAGGACCTCGGGTTGATACCGGTTGCCGCCAACGGCAGCGCGCCAGCCAATAGTCCCGCTGTCGCTTCGGCGACGCTCAATGCCATTGGAGCCAATAACGACATTGTCATCTCAGGGATTGACCCAGGCACGCAGTTAAATGGGGTCGCAATCTCGTTTGTTGACACCGGTCTGGGAGTCGGCAACGAAACGGTCACCTACAACGCCGTCGCCGGCACGCTGGTGTTCGACATCACATCAGGGGCCACTACCGCCAACGCGCTGGTCAATCTGGTCAATTCCGATGCGACGACCAGCCTGGTATTTAGCGGCGCGCTGGCGCCGGCCGATGGCGCTCCGAACAACGGAAATGGCGTATACACGCTTGCCCCAACCGCCAACCTCAGCGGCGGCACGGCACAAACGCTCACCGGGCGAGACGTCAATCCGCAAGAAGTATCTGGCGTGTTCAACGCGCTGCTGCGCTTGCGCGCCGCGCTCAATAATAACGACTCCGCCGGCATACAGCGCGGCATTGAGCTCTTGGACGACTCGGCGTTCAAGATCAATTTCGCCCGGGCCGATTCCGGCGCCCGGCAGCAAGCGTTGGACATGTTGAAGCAACGCCTAGAATCAGAAGATACGGAATTGAAACAGGCGCGGTCCAACGATATCGACGCGGATTTCACCACGGTTGTATCAGAACTAGCGGCCAGGCAGGCGGCCCTCCAAGCGGCCCTGCAAACCACCGCGCAAACCTTCAAGCTGTCGTTGCTCGATTATTTGTAACCGGCCCGCCGCCTGAGACGCTGCTGCGCCGCCTCTCCCCGTACGACGCGCATAATTCGCACGTCTTTCCCCCTGTCGATTTTGTTGCGGATGGCCAACGGCCTGCGCCGATGCTGTCTATGCGCGCCAGCATTTTTCGCCGCCGCGTTGCTGCGATCCAGTTCCGAACTGCTGCCCGAGTTCGAGCCAACCGCCGATTTTGGCGAGTTGGCGCAATTTACAGGCAGTTCCACGGAAGGTAGGCCTGACACGATGTTGATTCGCACCTCCCGCTTTGGACAGGTTGACGTCCAACCAGAGGACATTCTCCGCTTTCCGGAGGGGCTATTCGGATTGCCAGAATGCCGCCATTGGGTGCTCTTGGCCGACGCCGAAAACGAGGCTATCGGCTGGCTGCAATGCACCTCGCGCCCCGATGTTGCCCTCGCGGTCGTCAGTCCTCGCCGCTTCGTCGCGGGCTATCAGTTGCGTATCCCGCGTTCCGAGGCCCAACGCATGGCGTTAGCAGATCCAAAGGCCGCCCAGGTGCTTGTCATCGTCAGCAAGCACGAGGGGGGAATCACCCTCAACCTGAAGGCGCCGCTGGTGATTCATCTCGGCCAGCGCCTGGGACGCCAAACGATCAACAATGCCGATGTTCCGGTTCGCTTTGTGTTGCCTACCGCGCAACCGGCGCTGCGCAAAACCGCGTAAATCATTCTTAATCCAGCCAATAGTACATACTTTCCAGCATATAGAAGGAGCCGACGATGCTTGTCTTGTCGAGACAACGCGACGAAAGCATCATGATCGGTGACAACATCGTTATCACCGTGGTGGATATCCGAGGCGACAAAGTGCGGCTGGGCATCAATGCCCCGTCCGAGGTGCCGGTACATCGCCAGGAAGTCTACGAGGCCATCCAGCGCGAGAATCTGCGCGCCAGCCGATTAGAGCCGGAAGACGCTCGCGAGATCGGCAATACGCCGATGCGCCGCACGCGGCCCGGTTCCAAGGGTTAGTAGTCCGGGAAGTTATGCGCCGGGCTGCGTAGAATTCCGGACCTAATTTGATCGCATCGCCAGATCCAGCATGATTTGGCGAGTCGCGGTAGCGACTCAGCGCTCGCGGCGCGTGGCAACCGACGCGCGGCTTTCTTCTCCGGCAAGCAGCCAATAATCCGACTGTAGCGATTGTAGGGCACGTCGCATTTCAGGGGCGCATTCTGCGCGCTCGTTCGCGCCAATTTCACTGTCCTTTGCGGGCATTGACGGCCGAACAGGAATTCAAGGCAGGCTTTGGCGAAACGGAAGGGGCAGCCCCATTTTACCTAAAGCCCTTAGCTGACCGTTCCGATGTAAATGCGTAGTTGGAGAGCTGCCGGACCAAGCGTGTCGGTGTACGGACCGCCGCAAGGTCGCTGCCAACGGTTGACGGCAACCGAAAGCAACGGCTAGCCCTGGACTGGACTAGGTGCAGGCTCTCAAGAGGGGAGCGCGGAAGCGTACACCAGCGGCGGATTGTTACTTAACCACAACACGATGCCCAAGCTCGCCAATACCCGCGAGGTGAGCGAACGGCAAGCTGGCCAGGATCGAATGCTCCAATCTCCGGCCGAGCTTAACTTGGTCCTTATTTAGGGGAGTCTCTCGGCATGACTCGTATTAACACAAATGTCAGTTCGTTGATTGCCCAGAAGAATCTGGCACGATCCAACGACCAGTTGCAGGAAGCGTTGACCCGGTTGAGCACCGGTCTGCGCATCAATACGGGCAAGGACGATCCGGCCGGTTTGATCGCTAGCGAAGTGCTGCGAAGCGATATTACCAGCACACAAAAGGCCATCACCAACAACGAGCGCGCCAACCAGATCATCAGCACTGCGGACAGTGCCTTGGGTCAGGTCAGCTCGCTGCTCAATGATATCCGCGGACTTGTTTCCGAAGCCGCCAACACAGGCGCTCTGAGCGCCGAGCAGATCGCCGCCAATCAATTGCAGGTCGATTCGTCGTTGGACTCGATCGATCGCATTGCCCGCGTCACGTCGTTCCAAGGCCGCCGCCTGTTGGATGGCAGCTTGGACTTCATCACCACGTCGCCAGGCACGATCGAAACCACCGCCGCCGCGCTGTTTGGCACGACTGCCAATGCGAATGCTGCGACGACAGTCACCGCCAACGTGGGCGGCACCACCGGGGGCGATATCCGCTTCACCGCCATTGGTTCGGCCGCAGCGGCCGGAAACGGCATCACCGTCAATTTCATCGATGGCGCCCGCGGCGGTGCGGTCACTGCCACCAAGGTCGGCAATTCGCTCACCTTCGTGATCAATAGCGGTACAACCACCGCCAACCAAATTCTCACTGCCTTGAGTGCCTCGTCGTTGACAACCGCCGTCAGTGGCGCGTTGATCAACGGCTCCACCGGCTCGGGCACATTTGCCGGCGGCACGGGATTCACCGATGCCACCGCCACAGCGGGCACGGCCTTGGCCATCACGGCCAAGGGATATGCTGGTACCAGCGGCAACGGCATCACCGTTAGCTTCGCGCATACCGGAACTGCTGGCGTCACGCTTGTTGGTTCGTCGCTCGTGTTCACTATCGATAGCGGCGTCACCACGGCGAGCAACCTGATCTCGGTCCTGCAAAGCTCGTCACTCTCGGCGTCCTTCACCGCGGCGATCGCCGGTGGCAGCTCGGGCGGCGTGACCCTCGGCAGCGCCTTCCAGGACGACACCTTCGGTGGCGGCGTCAACGGCGCGACCACTGCGGGCGTTACCTCGGGCGGTGTGAACGGAAATCAGATTCAGCTCAGTGCCACCACGGCTGGCGCCACGCTCAACGGCGTGACGGTTCGCCTCCAAACCGGTGGATCGGCCGGCGCCGAAATCGCCTCGTACAACGGTACGAGCAAGACGCTCACAGTCACCATCCAGGATGGTGTTTCCACGGCCGCGCAAATCGCCACGGCGATCACGTCGCAGGGCTTGTTCTCCGCCTCGGTCGCGTCGGGCAGCAACGGCCTAGGCGCCTACGGAAGCGGCGCCGCGGCGCTGACGACAACTGCTCTGACCGTCGGCGGCACCAGCAACGTCAACCTGCAAGACATCAACATCGACCAAGCAAACTTTGGCACGCTGAGCCAGATTGGCGTCGAGGTGTTGATCGATCAGCAGGCCAAGAAGGCCAAGCTGATCTATTCGGCCCAAACTCTGACCAACTCATTGAACCTTGAGATTGGCGGTAAGAACGGGTTCCAGGTGTTCAATCTCGGTGGTGGCACGACCATCCAGCAGATGTCCACCGCCATCAACTTGGTGTCCGATGCCACTGGCGTCGAGGCCACGGTTGTCGGAACCAATCTGGAACTGACTTCCACCGAATATGGCTCCAAGGCATTTGTTCAGGCACGAGCGCTGAACACCACCCTGGGTGGTAGCTTCATCACCAGTGATTCGGCTGGCACGCAGACTACGCGTACGGCCGGCCAAGATGTGCGGGCTCGCATCAATGGCGTACAGGCCACGGGCGACGGCCTCCGCGCGTCGATCAACACTGCGACTCTGACTATGAATTTCAATGTCGCCAAGGACTTGTCCGACGGCGCCAGCTTGAGCTTCAACATCACTGGTGGTGGCGCCAACTTCCAGTTGGGGCCCGATGTGGTGTCGAACCAGCAGGCCCGTCTCGGCATCCAAGGCGTCAGCACCGCCACGATTGGTGGTGTCAACGGGACTTTGTTCCAATTGCGTTCTGGTAACAGCAAGGCGCTTTCTACAGACGCCACCGCCGCCGCCGCCGTGGTCGATGAGGTGATCTCCAAGATTACTCAACTACGCGGTCGGTTGGGCGCCTTCCAGCGAACGACCCTGCAGTCGAACATCCAGACGTTGAACGACACGATCAGCAACTTGTCGGACGCCGAGGCCACCATCCGCGACGCCGACTACGCCGCAGAGAGCGCCAAGCTCACTCGGGCGCAGATTCTGGTGCAGTCCGGCACGGCGGTGCTCGGCATCGCCAACACCCGGCCGCAGCAGGTGCTCCAACTCCTGCGAGGAATCTAGTCCTAGTCGGACAAGTTTCCGCCGACGAAAGCTGAAAGAAAAACGCAGCCGCCGGTTCACCTATCCGATCTTAGATAGGTGAATCGGCGGTTTTTTCGTTTTGTGACGATCGTCACGCCGCCAGCACCTCGGGCTATCACATTGGCGCAAGCAGCTCATATTGCTGCCGGCCGCGCGATGACCTTCTGACGCAAGGGGACTGCCGTGGCGCTTGCCGATTTGATTCAAGAACGCAAGCACGTTGAGCTGCTCAGCCAGGCAGTCAACTGTCACCAACAGGGCGATCTGGCCAACGCGGCGGAAATTTACCGGCGGATTCTTGCGCGTGACCCGCGGAACTTCGACGCCTTGCACCTCCTCGGTGTTATTGAGCAACAACGCGGACGCCCCGAACAAGCGATCACGCTCATTCGTCAAGCCATCGAACTGGCCCCCAACCGTTGGGCGTTTCATGCCAATTTGGCATGTGCGCTCGACGAGGCAAAGCATTACGCCGCGGCGATCGAATGCTATCGCCGCGCCATCGAGTTGGGCGGAGAGTCCGCAACGCTCGTCAGCAATCTGGGCGCCACTTTTCACGCGCTTGGCAACCAAGCTGAGGCTGAACAGCAATATCGCCGTGCCATTTCGCTCGATAGCAAACATGCCGAGGCCCACTACAACCTCGGCAATCTGTTGCGCGAGGCAGGGCAGATCGAGTCATCGATCGAATCATACGACAATGCCCTGCGCCTAAATCCTCAATATTCGGCCGCCCTGGGAAACTTGGCCAATTTGCTCCTCGATCAAGGGCGCGTCGAAGAATCGCTCCGGCTCTTCGCGCGCGCATCGGAACTCGACCCCGGTAATGCCGAATGGCATTACAACCATGCGCGCGCTCTCAAGGCCGCTGGACGCTATTCCGCTGCGCTCGCGTCCTATGAAAAAGCGATTGCTCTTGCGCCCGATCATGCAGCGGCGCACATGCTGCGCGGTCTGATCTTGTTGCGGCAAGGAAAGTTCTCCGCCGGTTGGCAAGAATACGAGTGGCGCTGGAAAAAGAAGGACGAGCTTCCGCTGCGCGAATTGCCGCAGCCGCAGTGGCGTGGTGAGCCCACCTCGGAGCAAACGCTGTTCATCTACTCCGAACAAGGCGTTGGCGATGAGTTGATGTTCGCCTCGTGCCTGCCGGACGCCATCCGCGATGCACGACATTGCGTCATTGAATGCGATCCCCGACTGACCGCGCTCTATCGTAGATCATTTCCCACGGCCACTGTCCATTCACGCGAAGGCTGGTATGCCCCGGCGTGGCTCGGTCAGGTGCGTCCCATCGACTGTCAGACGCCCATCGGCAACTTGCCGCGGTATCACCGCCCGACACTCGAAAGCTTTCCACACCGCAATTCGTACTTGCAAACAGACCCAGCGCAGGTTGCCAAATGGCGCCAGCGCCTAAATCAACTCGGACCCGGGCTCAAAATTGGCATCTCGTGGCGCGGACGCAGTGACCACGAAGAAAAGTATCGGCGGTCCATTCCGCTGGGCGAATGGCGATCGTTGCTCACTTTGGACAACGTCCATTTTGTGAATCTGCAATACGGCGACGTCCGCCGCGAAGTCGCTGAAGTCGAACGAGAACTCGGCATCGAACTCCATGACTGGGAAGATGCCGATCCGCAGAACGACCTCGATGGTCTCGCCGCGCAAATGGCGGCCCTCGACCTGGTGGTCACCATCGGCAACACCAACGCCCACCTGGCAGGCGCCATCGGCGCGCAGGTGTGGACGTTACTTCCCCATTCTCCCAGTTGGCGCTGGATGGATCACCGCCAGGACAGCCTGTGGTACCCCACCATGCGACTGCTTCGTCAGCGCGCCGAGGCCGATTGGCCCGTGCTGATCAACGCCGTTCGCGATGCGATCGTGGCCAATAGCTCTGCCGATTGTTTAGCGAACGCCAATATTCCGCCGATTCGCGACGCCGCTGACCATCAACTGAAACGAAGTCGCGCGACTATTTCCGACGTCCGCTGGCGACTGGTCGACGCTAATCTGAACGACGCGTTCGCCCGTGGAGTCGAATTCGCAAAAGCCGGCGAGCCGCATCACGCCGAGGGCATCTTTCGTGAAATTCTGCGCCTGGCGCCCAAACACGTCGACGCGCTGCATCGACTGGGCATGCTCCTCAAGCAGTCCGGCCGGCGCGATGATGCCTTGAGGTTATTGAACGAGGCCGCCACAATCGCCCACGCGCGAGCGAATGTGCAGTTCGATTACGCCGTCGCGCTAACCGAGGCCTTCAAGAACGAAGAGGCCGAGCGCGTCTTGCACCGCGTAATCGAACTAGATCCCAATTCCGGACCCGCCTATGTGAACTTGGGAGTCATTTGCGAGCGTTTGGGCAAACTCGATGAGGCGCTCGCAATCTGTCATCGCGGTGTGAATTTAATGCCGCAAAGCGCTCAAGCCATCTACAACCTGGCTAATGTCTACTTGAACCAAGGCAGCTTGAACGAAGCTTTGCAGAGCTACGATCAGCTTCTTCAGCTTGACCCCCAGTTCGCTCGTGGCCACTGGAACCGTGGTCTCACCTGCATGTTGAAAGCCGACTTCATGGGCGGTTGGGCCGGCTATGCCTGGCGTGAAAAAGCAGAGCAAGTCAAGCTCGATCATTTCGACCTGCCGCTTTGGGATGGCTCATCCTTAGCCGGAAAAACCCTGCTCGTGCATGCCGAACAAGGCGTGGGCGACGAAATCATGTTCGCGTCGTGCCTGCCCGAGGTGGTTCAGCGCGCCAGGCATGTTCACGTGACATGCGACCCGCGCCTAGAAAAGCTGCTACATCGTTCATTTCCCAGCGCCAGCGTGCATAGCGTGGTGCGCGGCCCGACCTTTCAATGGAAGCCGCCCGCCGATGTCGATCTCTATACACACGCGGGCACGCTGCCGTATTACTTTCGGCAAACATGGGAGCAATTCCCGCGGCAAGAACGCTTTCTGGCGCCGGAACCAGAAACCGTCGCCTTGTGGCGTGATCGATTCGACGCGCTGGGACCTGGCGCCAAGATCGGCATTTCCTGGCGCGCCGGCGGGCATTCCAGCGAACAACGTCGCCGCACCTCTTTGCTCGATCATTGGCAACCCCTGTTTCAAATTCCAGGAGTTCACTTCGTCAACTTGCAATATGGCGAATGGTCAGAAGACCTGGCAGCCGCGCGGGCGCGCTGGGGCGTGACGATCCACGATTGGGAAGACGCCGATCCGCTCAGCGATATCGATGGGTTTGCCGCGCAGGTTGCTGCGCTGGACGCCGTGGTCTCCGTCGGCAACACGACGATTCACGTTGCCGGCGCCGTGGGCACGCCCACCTGGACCGTGTTGCCACGCGTTCCCGGCTGGCGATACTTGCTCAATCACGATTGGATGCCCTGGTATGGCTCGGTTCGCCTGCGCCGACAAACAACCTCTGGCGACTGGGACGAAGTCTACGCCCGAGTCGCTGAGGAAGTGGAGCAGCATCTGCTTCAAGTTCCCCAGCGGAAGGCGCGGCGCATGCCTCTCGTGTCGCCGCCGCCGGCCGCAACTTCGTCTCCAACATCGACTGGCGTCGGCATATTGCCCAAGGAGAAGATCCCCGAGGCGTTTCTCGGAGCGCTAAAGCAGCATCGCGCCGGTCGGCTGACGGAGGCCGAACGCACCTACCACCAGATACTGGAACAAGATCCACATCACGGCGATGCCTTGCACCTGCTGGGCGTGCTCGCTCACCAGACGCGGCGATTCGATTTCGCGATTCAATCAATCGGCGCGGCGGTGCGAATCGATCCCGCGAATAGCATTTATCATTACAACCTGGCGAGCGCGTTGCGCGATTGCGGTCAGGTCGACGCCGCCATCAGCCACTTGCGCGACGCGGTTCGGCTCAACCCGCATCTCGCCGAGGGGTTTCTCAATCTCGGCACGTTGCTGCAATCGCAAGGACACTATGACGACGCTATTTCCGCCTACGAACAGGCCCTCGCGATGCGTCCCGATTACGCCGAAGCCCACAACAACATTGGCAGCGCGCTGCGCGATCAAGGAAGGCTGACGCAAGCGGTCGAATGTTATCGCCGCGCTGTCTCGGTGCGTCCCCAATATGCCGACGCCCATTTGCACTTGGCCGGCGTGCTGCGCGAACTGGGGCAACCGACCGAGGCGCTTGTCAGCTTTGATCGCGGTTTGGAGCTCGCGCCGCAAAATGCCGCGGCGCACGCAAATCGCGCCATGTTGCGCATTCAGCAACAGATGTTTCCTGAAGGATGGGAAGAATGGGAATGGCGCTGGCAAGCCGAAGGTGGCCCGCATGCTCGCCCCTTTACGCAACCGCTCTGGCAAGGGGAATCGCTGGAGGATAAGTCGGTGCTTGTCCACATGGAGCAAGGGGTCGGCGACGAAATCATGTTCGCCTCCTGCCTGCCCGACCTGGCGGCGAACGCTCGTCGGTTAGTCGTCGAATGCGAACCACGCTTGGTGTCCTTGTTTCAGCGCAGCTTTCCGGGCGTGGAGATTCACCCGCGCGAAAGCTGGGACCGCGCCGATTGGCAAGGCGCGGCGGGGACATTTGATGTGCAGACGCCCGCCGGCAGTTTGCCTCGCCGACTCAGATCGCGACTGTCAGACTTTCCTCGCCAGCGTCAATTGCTCGTGCCAGACGCGTCTCGAGCGCGCTATTGGCGCGACATCGTGTCGGAACTTGGTAGCGGACTCAAGGTCGGGATCTCGTGGCGAGGAGGATTCAACAACTACGAAGGCCGTCAACGTTCGACCACCTTGGCCGACTGGCAAACGCTCGCCGGACTCGATGGCATCGAATGGATTAACCTGCAATATGGCGACACTGCGGCGGATGTTGCCGCGTTCGAAGCGGCCTGGGCGCGCCCGTTGCATCAACTGCCGGGCTTGGATTTGCGCCACAACTTGGATGACCTCGCGGCCGCCGTGTCCAATCTGGATTTGGTGATTGGAGTAAGCAATGCGACGGCCCATTTGGTAGGCGCCGTTGGCACTCCCATGTGGCTCCTGTTGTGCGCCGCTCCCAGTTGGCGCTGGTTCCATGGACTTGCCGAATCGCCATGGTACCACAGCGTGAGTTATGTCCGTCAGCGTGTTCGCGGTCAATGGGACAACGTCTTTGGCCAGGTTCGAGCTCAATTGCTGAAGTTGCGTCACGAGCGAAGTGCTGATCGCGGCGCGGCGCCCGCGCCACATTTTCGATTTGCGAGCGGGTCCTCTCCGCTCGCCATCGACATGCATTCAGACGGCGCGATGTCATGAACGTCGCGATTCAGAACGCCCTGGCGGCGCATCAGCATGGAGACTTGATCGCGGCAGAGCAGGGGTACCGTAGCGTGCTGGCCGTCGAAGCCGGCAATGTCGACGCGATACACTTGCTCGGTCTAATCGCCAAACAAAATGGACGCGTCGACGAGGCGATCTCGCACATTCGCCGTGCCGTGAGCTTGGCCCCCTCCAGCGCGATTCTCCACTACAACCTGGGCGACGCCCTGGCTGCGGCGGGAAGAATTGGCGATGCGGCCGACTCCTACCGCACATCGGTTCGGCTTCAGCCAGAACTTGTCGAGGCCTGGCAAAACCTGTCGGCAGTCCTTGAGCAGTCCGGCGACTTGCCTGGATCGCTCGAAAGTTGCCAGCGCGCTTGTGAACTGCGCCCTCATTCGCCGGAGCTAAAATGCAATCTTGCCAACGTGCAGAGCAAAGCAGGGCAATTTGAGAAGGCTCTCGAAACGCTCCAGTCGGCGATCCAACAGTCGCCGTCGCATGCGCCCGCCTACTGCCAGCTTGGCCTCTTGCATTGGCGACTGGGACAGTTCGATCGCGCTCGACAGTCGTTCGAGCAAGGACTGGCGATGAACCGATCCGACGTGGCGCTGTGGATCAACTTCGGGCGCTTGTCGCACCGGCAAGAGCGTTACGAAGACGCCGCCGCTGCCTATCAGACCGCGCTTCATGTTGCGCCGCATTCTTACGAAGTCCTGGTCAATTGGGCTACGCTTTGCAAGGACCTGGGTGAATACGAGCAGGCCATTGCACTTTTCGAGCGAGCCATCGCGTTGGCGCCCGCTCGGCTCGAGGCCTGGCATAATCTGGGAAAAACGTACGAAGAGCAGGGCGACCTTCAATTGGCCATCGCCAACTACGAGCGAGCGGTCGCCATCGATCCGCGGCACGGCGAAGTCCGCCTCAATCGCGCGCTGGCATTGTTGCAAGCGGGCGATTTTGCCAATGGCTGGCGCGAGTATGAATGGCGCTGGTGTACCAACGATGCTCCCACTCGGCCCCAACTGCAGGTTCCCACGTGGGACGGCGCCTCATTGACCGACCATTCGATGCTCGTCTGGGGAGAACAAGGAGTCGGCGACGAGATCATGTTCGCCTCCTGTTACCCAGACATTGTGGGGCAAGCCCGCCGCGTGGCCGTGATTTGCGACGATCGACTAGCGCCCCTCCTGCAACGCTCATTTCCGCAGGCTTGCGTCATCGGTGCGAAACGCGGCCAGGAACAATGGGATCAATTGACGCCGCACGGGATCACTTGCCAGATTGCCGCGGGTAGCCTGCCTCTACATGTGCGACAGCAAGAACGCGAATTCGGCGATCGTGGCCCCTATCTCGTTCCCGATCTGTCGGCGGTACAGCGCTGGCGCGATCGTTACTCTGCGCTAGGGCCGAGTCTCAAAGTGGGCATTTCTTGGATCGCCGGCACGACACCCAAGCATCGCCGCCACCGCACCACGCGACTGGCAGATTGGTTGCCGCTGCTCCATTTGCCGCAAGTCGATTGGGTCGATCTCCAATATGGCGACACTGCTCTTGAGCGCGACCAACTGCCCGGCGAGGTCCGACTGCATCATTTCACCGAATCCGATCCACTACGTGATCTGGACGATTTCGCGGCCCAGATCGCGGCCCTCGACTTGGTGATTTCGGTCGGCAACGCCACCGTCCATTTGGCCGGCGCGCTCGGCGCCCCCTGCTGGGCAATGCTCCCAGCGCATTGGGGTTGGCGCTGGCTTGCCGATCGCACTGACACCCTTTGGTATTCAAGCGTGCGGCTCTGGCGCCAGCAGGTGGCGGGAGACTGGCCCACGCTGTTCGCGCAAGTCGCCGCGCAGTTGCTCAAAATTGCGCATTCCGCGAGTTAGTCGCCTGCTAGCAGTCGCTCGCGACGAAGATGCCGCTGGCAACGGTATTGCCGGCGCGCAATTTCTGAACCCGAGCTAGCAAGCCTGACGATTAGATAAAGGCTAACACTAGTTTCGCGTTGGAGTTCGACCACGCCCGATCAGGGGCGCTAAGCGGCAGTCGTTCACATATGGGTAGAATTGGGTCGAACATCGGGCTGATCACCGGCTTTCCCATCGCGGATACGGTGGACAAGCTGATTGCAATTGCCGCCAAGCCGCGCGACACCCTGAAGTCGCGTGTCGACGATCTGACCGTCGAGCAAAACAGTTTCACGGTCCTAAGCGCTGGTTTGCTCAAGCTACAGCTCACTGCGCTCAAGCTGAGCAATACGAATATCTTTGATCAGCGCACCTCCAGCAGCAGTGATGACTCGCTGATTCGCGTCAGCACCACAGGCTCGCCGGCGGTTGGCACGTATCAATTCACTCCGCTGCAACTGGCGCAATCGCAGCAATTGCTCAGCTCCGGTTTTGCCAGCAACACCGCTCCAATCGGCGCGGGTAAGCTTAACCTGCGCTTTGGCGGCGCCATCGACGAGGGAATCAGCCTCGGCACGCTCAACGGCGGGCTGGGAGTGGCGACCGGCAGTATACGCATTACCGATCGCAGCGGCGCGAGCGCGGTGGTCGATCTCCGCGCGGCGCGAACCGTCGACGATGTGATCCACGCGGTGAACACCAACACCGCGATCAACGTTCGGCTCGAGACCCGCGGCGACAAATTTGTCCTGGTCGACAAATCGGGTCAGATGCAATCGAATCTGCGCGTGCAGGAAGTTGGCGGTGGCAGCACTGCGGCCGATCTGGGATTGCTGGCAATCGATGCCGCGGCAAACACCGCCGACGGCCAGGATGTAGTTCGATTGGGGCGCGATGTGCTGCTGTCGTCGCTCAATAACGGCAACGGCCTTCGCTTCGACGCGTCTGGCGCCGATCTGCGAGTTAACTTCCGCGATGGCAGCGCCCCCTTAGATGTCGATTTCTCAACCCCCGCCGTCGAAGGCTCGAAGGCCACCGCCACCACCAATGCCGCGGCCGGGCTCAATGGCCAACTGGTCTTCTCGGCGCTGAAGGCGGGCCCCGAATTTGGCGGAGTGCAAATCCGGTTCAAGCACGAACCGAGCATGATCAAGGGAAATGAGTCCGCCACCTACGACGCCAACACCAAAGAACTCGTTTTCAAAATCAGTGAAGGCGTCACCACCGCGTCAGACATTATTCAAGCGCTCGGTCGCAGCCCCGACGTGGCCGCCAAGTTTACCGTTCGCCTGGCCGCCGGCAGCACGGGCAACGGACTGGTCACATCCACCGACAGCGGCATCATGGCCGGCCCGCCCGGCTCCGTGACTACGCCAGGCGTTCAAGGCCCCAATAGCCGAATCAAAATCCAAGCCCTGCGCGAGGGCAAAAACTACGACGGCGTGACGGTTCGGTTCGCCAACGATCAGGCAGCTCGCGGCACGGAGTCGATCACCTACGACGACGTCAACAAAAAACTCACCTTTCATGTCGCCATCGGCCAATCGACCGCCAGCGACGCCGTCGCGGCGATTGCTAACAGTCCAGTGGTCGCCGAACTGTTCAAGATCGAACTGGCCGACGGCAGCGATGGCACGGGGCTAGTCGATCCTGGCGACGAGGTGCAACTGACCACCGGCGAATTGATCGACGCTGTTCCCGCAAAGACGGCGCGAACCGTCGGCGAAATGCTCGATACCTTGAACGCTGCCGACCCCGCTCGCCTCAAGGCAAATATCTCCGCCAGCGGCGACTCGATCGAATTGGTCGATCTGACGGCCGGCGCCGCCGCGTTCTCCGCCGCCGACCTGGGCGCTGGCCACGTCGCGACCGATCTTGGTTTCGCCGCGGCAGACGGCAATGGCGTAATTGCCGGCAAGCAGGTCCTCGCCGGGCTCAAGACGGCGCTCTTGTCGAGCCTTGGAGGGCGCGAAGGCCTGGGAGATCTCGGGCTGGTGCAGCTTACCGATCGCAGCGGCGCAAGCGCAACCGTCGACTTATCGGCGGCTGTCACGCTCGACGATGTGATATCCGCGATCAACGCTGCCGGAATCGGCGTCTCAGCTCGGGTAAACGACGCGCATAACGGCATTCAACTCACCGACACCACCGGCCAAACCGCCAGCAATCTTGTGGTGGCCAATGGCGACGCTACCAACACGGCCGACGCCTTGGGCTTGGCCGTCAACGAGGCCGTGAGCACGGCCGGGTCGGGCAGCCTGAATCTGCAAACGGTCAACGAGAACACGCTGCTCTCCAGCCTCAACGGCGGCGCTGGCATCACCAAAGGCAGCTTCAAGATCTTCGGCACGGCCTCGGCGCAAGGCTCGATCGACTTGGCGCAAGGCAACATCAACACCGTAGGCGACCTGATTCGCGCCATCGACGCGCTGCAAATCGGCGTCGATGCTCAAGTTAACGAGGCCGGCGACGGCATCGAGTTGATCGACACCATTGGCGCCGGCGGCACGCTCCGCGTGGAGGAAGGCAGCAGCACCGCCGCCCGAGAGTTAGGCCTTTTGAATGCGGCGACGACCCGCGAGATCAACGGCGAAGATCGACAGGTCATCGACGCCTCGACAACCTACTCCATCGACATCGCCGCCACCGACACGCTCACCGACCTTGCCGGCAAGATCAACAACCTCGGAGTCGGCATCTCGGCGGCCGAGTTCAATAGCGGCGCCGGCGTCAATCCATATCGTCTTACCATCAACAGCCAACGGTCGGGCGCCATCGGCAATCTTGTGTTCGACACCTCGCAAGCCGGCTTTTCGCTGCAAGAAACAGCACGAGGGCAAGACGCGCTGGTGCGTTTCGGCAACCCGGTTGGAGGCACACTGTCGGCCTCCAGCACCAACCAGTTCAACAACATCCTGCCAGGCGTCAATTTGCAACTGGTCGCCGCATCGACGACTGCTGTAGATGTGTCTGTCTCGTCCAGCGGCCAGGGCGGCGCCGACGCGATTCAAGCGCTGGTCGATTCCTACAACCAGGTTCGCGCCCAGATCGCCGAAGCCACCAAGTTCACCCCCGCCACCGACGATGGCAAACCCGCCACCACGGGGCCGTTGTTTGGCGACTCGTCGGTGCTGCAAGTCGATACGGAACTGGCGAGCCTGTTTTCGCGGCGAGTCTTTCGCGCGGGCTCGCTCCAGAGCTTGCAGTCGGTGGGATTGAGCCTGGAGAAAGATGGTTCGCTTAAGTTCGACTCGGCCAAGTACGACGACAAGCTGGCCACCGATCCCCAGGCAGTGAAAGATCTGTTCTCCACCAAACAGTTTGGACTGGCCGATCGGATTCGCTCGATGACCGATCGCCTCTCGTCCGGCGAGCATGCCCTGCTCATCAATCGCATGGATGCGATCAATGTCAACATCCGCACGGCGAACGCCAAGATTGAAGACTGGAACAAGCGACTGGAAACGCAAAAGAACGCGCTCTTGCTCAAATTCTATCGCATGGATCTCGCCATCGCGAAGATGCAAGACAGCCTCAAGGTCATCGGGCAGTTGCAAACCATTTCGAATGGATCGTTCACTAGCGCCAACGGTTCGGCAAGTTAACGAACTCGTCTAACCGTCTCAGGGAGGAATCATGCAAACGCAAGCACGCGACGCCTATTTACAAACCGAGGTCATGACCGCCACGCCACAGAAGCTACAGCTCATGCTGATCGACGCGGCAATTCGCTTTTCGCGCCAGGCGTTGGTCCATGGGCAAAACGATCAACACGAAGAGGCTGGCGAAGCCATTATTCGAGCCCAAGAAGTGGTGGCCGAAATCTTGGGCGGCCTGCGAGTCGATCGCGATCCTCCGCTCGTCCGCCGCGTGGCCGGCATCTACACCTTTGTGTCGCGCCAACTCACGGCGGCCCATACCGCCAAGGACGTTAGCGCCATCGAGGGTGTTATTCGCGTCTTGGAGATCGAGCGGGCCACCTGGCAACAGGTTTGCGAGCAACTCGGCTCACGAATCGACGCGGCTCACCACCAGTCGCCCTCTGGCGCCGTCTTCACCGCCTGATTCCACCAAATCTCTCACAGCTAGAAAGGGACTTCGATGCTGCGAATCTTCATCGGTTGGGATTCTCGTTTTCCAGAGCCGGCCGAGGTGCTGGCATATAGCCTGCGCAAGTTTTCCTCCATTGCGCTCGATATTCGATTTCTCCGCCTGGCCGAACTCGATTTCGACCGCCAGCACGATCCGCTGCAATCCACCGAGTTCACTTACACGCGTTTTCTAGTGCCGCATCTTTGCGACTTCGCCGGCACGGCGCTGTTTATGGACAACGACATGCTCTGCCTGGGCGATGTCCGCCAATTGGCTGAACTCGACATGTCGCGTCATGCGCTGCGCGTCGTGCAACACGACTACCAGCCCACCAACACGGTGAAGATGTACGGCTGCGCACAAACATCGTATCCGCGCAAGAACTGGTCCAGCTTCATGCTCATGCGCTGCGATCGGCTCAAGTTGTGGTCCAAGGAGGTGGTTGAATCGCAAACCGGCGCCTACTTGCACCGCTTCCAGGACATCGACGACAGCCAAATCGGCGAGATCCCCAAGACCTGGAATACGTTGGACTGGATGGACGAGTCGACACAACTCATCCACTACACCAACGGCGGCCCGTGGTTCGAGGAATACCGCGATCATCCGCATGCCGACGTTTGGTATCAAATGCGCGACGAAATGCGCGCCGTTCGCAAGGCGGCCAGCGCCGGCATTCCCAATCGGGGGCGCAATCGTCCTGGCCTGCGTGGCCCCATCGCACGCGGCACGTCGCTCGACTCCCGCCAGAACGCCTAAGTCCGCACTGCCGACTCAATTCGCACGGGCCTGAAAGCGCTGCTTCCGGGCCCGTCTTCGTTTTCGGCGGACGTGCGTATCCATGCTCCGGTGGTTGCCCCTTGCCGCTCGTCGGCGAATTCGGGACACTGGCCCCAGCGGCCACGTTGCCGCCTTGCGGCCCTCCGGGCCGCCATTTCTCTTGGTTCAACGATACCGATTGGTTGCCTGATGACTGCGACAACTACTGCGAAAGTCCTGATTCGAGTTGGGCACAGCCCCGATCCTGACGACGCGTTCATGTTTCATGCGCTTGCCAACGACAAGATTGAAACGGGACGCTACCAGTTCACGCACGAATTGGTCGACATCGAAACGCTCAATCGCCGCGCTTTTCAGGCCGACCTCGAACTGACTGCCCTGTCGCTGCACGCCTATGCGTACCTGGCCGACAAGTACATCCTGTGCCCTTGCGGCGCCAGCATGGGAGACCAGTACGGTCCCATGGTGGTGGCCAAGCGGCCCATGTCGATCGCCGATCTCAAAACCGCCCGCATCGCCGTCCCGGGCACCCTTACCACAGCCTATTTGGCGCTGCGACTTTGCGTTGGCGCCGATTTCCCTTTTGTCGTAGTCCCGTTCGATCAAATCCTCGAGGTCACCGCCCGCGGCGAGTACCAAGGTCAGTCGGTCGACGCCGGATTGATTATTCATGAGGGGCAATTGACGTATGGCGATCACGACTTGAAGTTGATCGTCGATACCGGCAAATGGTGGCATGAAGTAACCGGGTTGCCGTTGCCGCTGGGCGCAAACGGCATCCGCCGCGACCTCGGCGCCGAAACGATTCAAGACGTCAACCGGCTGCTCAAAGAGAGCATTCAATATGGTCTTACGCATCGCGGCGAAGCCCTCGATCACGCCTTGAAGTACGGTCGCGATTTGGATCGCCAACAGGCAGACCAATTTGTCGGCATGTACGTCAACGATTGGACGCTCGATTTTGGGCCGCGCGGCCGCCAGGCTGTGACCGAGTTGCTCCAACGTGGGCACGCGGCTGGCGTGATTCCCAAGCTGGTCCGCCCAGAGTTTGTGGACTAGCCAAATACAAACCCGAGCGCGGTCCCTATGCCCAAGGAATCTCAGTCGTCCTCCCAGGGATCGATTCTGGCGCTGTCGCTCACCGGGTGTCTTTCGGTGATGGCCGCGATCGTTTTGGTCTTTCTGACCGTTGGCATCGCCGGCAATCTGATTGGCATCGTCGCTGCGCTGTTCGCGTTTGTCGCAATGCATTATTTGTTATGGGGGCGCTGGCTAAGCGACAGCATTCGCGCCGAGGTGGAGGCGGAACAATCGGCCTCCGCGGGAGACAAACCGCATGACTCGTGATTGGAGGCTCGCGCTCGACGCCGAGATCGCCCGCGTCACGCCGCAGTTGATCGAACTCCGGCGCCAAATGCACGCGCATCCCGAACTGAGCGGAACAGAGCACGCTACCACCGAGCGAATCGAACGCGCCCTGGCTGCCGCCGGCATTGCCGGGCGCCGTGGACCCGATGGACGCGGACTGATCGTCGATTCGCCCGGCGCCTCCGCGGCGCGCGTGGCGCTCCGCGCCGATATCGACGCGCTTCCCATCGCCGAGGCTCGCGACTGCGACTATCGCAGTCAATCGCCGGGCATCATGCACGCCTGTGGACACGATGGCCATACGGCGGTGGTGCTTGGCTGCGTCTTGGCGCTACATCAACTGCAAACGCAGGGCGCCTTGCCCGGCGGCATTGCCTGGCGAGCCCTCTTTCAGCCCGCCGAAGAGACGCTACTGGGCGCCAAGGAAATGGTGGCCGCCGGCGCGGTCGAAGATGTCGCGACAATACTCTCCATGCACATGGACCCAACCCGCGAGGTTGGCCAAATCGGTGTGTGCGATGGTCCCTTCACGGCCCATTGCGATACGCTCAAGGTCACGCTGCATGGCCGGGGCGGGCATGGCGCCAGGCCGCATTTGGCCATCGACCCTCTTGCGGCGGCCGTGCAACTAGTCAACACGCTTTACGCTGTCATTCCGCGCCGCCACGATAGCTTGGACGCCGTGGTGATCTCATTCGGCCAATTCACCGCCGGCGACGCCGCCAACGTCATTCCTTCCGTCGCGGAGTTGCGTGGCACGCTGCGCACTCTTGATCGCCGCGTCCGCGAAGCGACCAAAATCGAGATCGCGCGCATCATCGAAGCGGTCGCTGCTGCCACGGGCACTCGCGCCGAGTTCGATTGGTATAGCGGTATCGACTCGGTCGTCAATGATCCGGCCGTCACCAATCTCGTGCGCCAAGCCGGCGCCGAGGTCCTTGGTCAGCAGAGCGATGTCCAGGAGATTCTGCGGCCTAGCATGGGAAGCGAAGACTTTGCCTCGTACCTCGAGCATGTCCCGGGCAGCATGTTTCGGCTCGGTTGCGCCTCCCCGGCCGTCGGCAACAGCGGATTGCACACGCCCACTTTCGATCTCGACGAGCGCGCCATCCCCATTGGCGCCCGTATTTTGGTCCGCGCCGCCGTGCTCTCGAGCGAGCAGCCGTCCCAGGCCTGACCGCCCAACTCTCAAGTGATTCGGTGGCGCGCAAGCGCTAGTCGAGAAAGAAATCCTTCTGTAGCGCGCTGCCCGGCTTCATCGCGTACTGCTCAAAATCCGTGACGCCGCGTTGCGTTAGCAGCGCCTCGTCCACAAAGAAGTTCCCCGTGCATTCGCGACTGTCGCTCGTCAGGATCAGGTAGGCCGCGTCCGCTAGGATCTCCGGACTGCGGCAGGCGTCCTTGAGCGATGCGCCCAGCACATTTTCCACCGCTGCCGTCCAGATTGCCGTCTCGGGCCATAGCGCATTTACCCCGATCCGCTTGGGCTTGAGTTCGGCGGCCATGCCCAACACGCACATGCTCATTCCATACTTTGCCATCGTGTAAGCCAGATTGCCCATGAACCACTTGGCCGACATGTTCAAGGGTGGCGATAGGTTCAAAATATGTGGATTCGCGGCCTTCTCCAAGTACGGGATGCACGCCTGAGAACAAAGGTACGTGCCGCGCGCATTAACCTGATGCATCAGGTCGTAACGCTTCATCGGCGTTTCCAGCGTGCCCGCCAGGAAGATCGCGCTGGCGTTGTTGATGCAGATGTCGATGCCGCCAAAGGTCTCAACTGTCTTGGCGACCGCCGCCTGCACCTGCTCGTCGTGGCGAATATCACACACCAGTGGCAGCCCACGTCCGCCAGCTTCGTCCATTTCTTTGGCTGCCGTA